>NZ_JJML01000017.1 GCF_000775285.1 Neosynechococcus sphagnicola sy1
CTGACCTGCTAGTGGCCGAATGGGGCATTATGGAAGTCCTGGTTTCCATTCAATTGGTTTCCCTAACGAGTAGGGAGACCGCTGGGGATGGCAGCATTATCGAGTGCTGTTACAAGTTTCCATTCAATTGGTTTCCCTAACGAGTAGGGAGTGTAGTCCTCTTCCCCGATGGGACTGGGGATGTTTATGTTTCCATTCAATTGGTTTCCCTAACGAGTAGGGAGCAGAAATATACTCCCGGCCCAGATCTTCCGCAATGCCGTCAATTCTCCTCAGCGACGATCTTGGTTGGCACTATCTTGATTTGGCTAACTGAAGCGTTGGATAGATCCGACCCGCTGATTGTCCAGTTGATTGCGCCCGCCTGACCTGGGGATAGATCTTTGTTAATCGCCACAGTCTCTTCATGCAAATTCACGCCATGCCGCAAAAACTTCACGACCAGCAAAGAGACGTGAATCGGGCGATCGCTGATGTTTACCACAAAGCCCTTGAGTATCAAGAAATCAGTCCCCCTCCATCTCAAGTAGAGTCCCTTGATCCCTACCAGTTGACTGGCGAACTCAGGTTCTGAAGACGGCCTAAACGACCCGTCAAAGCAGACTTGCTGGCCCTGTGCGTTTGTCCAGAAGTTCGCGCATTCTGCCAGAGTTGGTACTGCTGGGGCAGAGAGCGCGATCGCGCAACTGATGGCGAGGGGTATTGATTTACGCATGAAAAGCTCACTGAATATTTGATGGCCGCGATACACATTAGAAAGCCGCTTGAGCCGCCACTTTAGCTTTCTTCATGATGTCGTCCAAGACCTGGAGAGTCGAATTAGTCATGGCCTGAGTCCCGTTCGTATCTCCAGGAGCGGCGTTAACTGTCACTTTGTTATCATTATTTTGGTTGATTGTCACGCCCCCGCCGAAGCCAGGTTTACTTGGCGACACTAATTTCTCCAATGCCCCAGTAACCTTTTCCAGACGTTGATCGGTGGAGCTGGCTTGGGGCGATAGGTTTCCATTCAATTGGTTTCCCTAACGAGTAGGGAGCAAAGAGTGATCCACGATCTATGATCCACCGATCCCGTTTCCATTCAATTGGTTTCCCTAACGAGTAGGGAGTGTCTGTGTAGGGGAAATGTACCCGAAGCTGACTAGGTAGTGTTTCCATTCAATTGGTTTCCCTAACGAGTAGGGAGCTGAAGGGTTAATGCTGGCCATGGCGGCGGCACTGGAGAAGTTTCCATTCAATTGGTTTCCCTAACGAGTAGGGAGTATATTTCCTTTTAAGTGTGCAGCTAAAATCGGGGCGTTTCCATTCAATTGGTTTCCCTAACGAGTAGGGAGCAGTTCTTATCTCCATCGCGCCCATTGAATGACTCTGGTTTCCATTCAATTGGTTTCCCTAACGAGTAGGGAGTCCCTTGATTGAACCCTATATGAGGCAACCTGTCCAGAGGGCGTTTGCGAGGGATCGGCTGGCCGTGGCATACTTCTCGGAAAAATACGAGTCTAAAAACTCTAGAACCTTTGCTCCATAAGCTATCGAGGGTTTCAACCAAGGAATAGGCATTTCGGGCATTTCGGAGATCCCTCGCGAGATTGTCTAAACGATGACTGACCCCGGCAGTTGACTAACAGGCAGACCACCCCAAACTTCAATTTTCTCAAGGGTGTGACTCGACAGCGGATAAAAACGGATGCTATCTTCAGAAATCACAACTTGCTTTTTTAATCGTTTCTTAAGTTCTGTATATTTAGGGGCGGTCAAAACACATTCAAACACACTATACTGCACTCGCCTGCCATAGCCTTCCAATAAATCTGATATTTTTTTGCGGCGTTTATCCACTGGAATATCGTAGGCAATAATGTACAGTAACATCTGATTTTAGCGAATTTGGTAAGGCTGATAAATGTGGCTGGGGTCATAAACAAACTGCTTAAATTTCTTTACCTGTTGCATCAATACATCCCAGCGTGGCTGTTGGGTTCCGTCGATGGTTAAACGCTCTTCCATTCGATTCAGAAACGCCCGTAGATACTTTTTGCGTCCAGAATCGTTTAAGTAACAGCCCCCATCGGCGTAGACAAAATCTTGATCTGCATCTATGACTCCCCGATTGACTAAATACAACACCAGCGAGTCAACAATCGCGGCGCGGAACTCTTCTATCAAATCAGAGGCTAAAGCAGCATGGCGTTCATTCCCCTGGTGTAAACAGGCATGGTAGGGATCCAGCCCCTGGAGTTCAATTAAGCTCAGCAGATGGTTCCATAATACCTGGTAGCCAAAGCTGAGCATGGCATTGACCGGATTTCCGGGCGGACGGCGAGAACGGGCCACAAAGACAAAGCTGCGGTTGCTGAGGCATTCGCCAAAGGCAGGAAAATAACAGGCGGCTCCCGCTCCTTCCAAACCTAGTAATCGCTCAATTCCATCGGCTTGTCCCGCTTGGCTAACTAAATGATCAAGGTTTTGAACGGCGATCGCGATCGTCTCTGAAGGCTGTTTCCGTTGATGACGCATCAAAATCACCCGACTATTCTTCAGCTTTGCCTGAACAATGGCTCGGGCGACCATTAACCGTTCAATCGCGGTAAGCTGCTGCTGATAGCGACTCAGCTGCCGATAGCCTCGCTCGATCGCAATCAAGCGGCCATAGCAGTAGCCCATCCGAGATAGGTACAGAATCGGGATATTTCGTTGTAGGCAAACGCGAATCAACTGGGTGGTGAGTTGCGATGTGCCAAAGATCAAGATTTGTTCCAGCAGCGGAATCTGAACCTGATCCAGCACCGTCTGGCCCTGCTTGATCAGCAATTGCTCTTGGTGCAGGCAGAGGTAACAGCCTGACTGAGAAACATAGAGGGTTCTCACGGTGGTTGACTTGGCTGAGATAAGGACAAGAGGTTAACGATCCAGGTCGCTGGCATTAGAACGTCGTTGCAAGGAGCCATCACCCGGCGTTCCCAGCAGTTCTGCCCGTGTTGATTCTCGTTGTAGGTAGCGGAGGAGGATGCGATCGCTAGCCGTGGCTGTGGCATAAGTGGCTAGGGTGACTAACACGGTGTTGATGATCACAGCGGCTAATCCTAAAGGGGCAATCAGCAAAATGACCAGCGTAACAATGCCATTGATGGCAGACACGGCAAGGTTACGCACCTGGGCGGTACGGGGTGTGATGTACATGGGAGTGGGGGAGTAGGGGAGTAGGGGAGTAGGGGAGTAGGGGATAAGATAAAGGCGAAGACGATGCCTGCACTGCCTAAACCAAGGAAGATAACTGCAAGGATAACGTTGCTAGTCAGGGATGCCAAGCTCGACAGCACGAAGAATACACCGATGGACAGTAGGCTGTATAGGGGCGATTCGACAATTTCGTAACTGTCTAAGTTGGTGATTCGGATACAGGCTTCGCGGGTTTCAAGCCGTCCGCTGATGGTGGCTTGCAGGGTATCTCCTGCTAGTTTCAGGGTAATTTTGCCGCTGGCAGGCAGGTAAAAGTTACCCCACACTTGGGCGGGTTTGCCGCTGATTTCAGCGGGTTGGAGGGTGTTCATGATATTCCTAGACGTTCTTAGGGATTTGGTGGGTAGTAATCGGAGATTGCAGTTTTCAACTTTGGGTGAATTTGCATAAATAAACTGGCTTGTGTCAACGATTTCATCGATTGCCCAGTAATCAAATTCAAACAATTTAAGATGCGGGTTTGCCAAGCAGATGAATTCTGGATATCTTGTCCCCAAGCCGCAAACAAATCACGTTGGGCAATGCCTCCCAATCGATGAGAAAAAGTATTACGGAGATTGCGATTGTCTTGGCTCCAGAAGTTTTGATAGTCCAAACTTGCTGTGGTGGTGGGAAAGGCCGCTTCAATTAGGCTCTGTTGGATGTAGCCGTTGAGATTGATGGATGTTAAGGAGGCTTGTGTTCGTTGATCGACAAATTTTGCGTGCAATGCTGGATAAACATTGCAAATACTACTTAATAGTTGTGGATAGCGTTGTGGTGGATAGTTAGTGTGGCTTGCAATATGAGCATCAATCCATGTCCAAATCAGTCCTTCTACGGCTCGAAAGCTATGGAGCATAGCTTCTGTCGTATTTTCTTGCGCTAAGCGAATGACTGCCAATTGAGCTTGTTCATAAGCCATCCACCACCATTGTTGCCCTTGTCGCTGCTCTGAACTAGATAATGTACTTTTAGCCAACTGGAGAAATGTCTGAAATTCTCCCCGATTCCAGGCCGTTCCCGCTTTGAGCCAAATGGGAATTGCACCAAATCCAGCCGTGTCTTGTTGGAGATATGGCTTTAGTACGTCATAGGCTCCTGCATAGTCATACCGATCTAGCAATTTGAGAGCTTGTTGTTGCGTTCTGTCCCATAGATAATTGGTTCCTAAGATAGGGCCAATGTAGTCTGATGGAATACCTTTACGATTGATTTCAGTATTTTGGATAAAGTCAAAAAACTGGATGAGATCGCCATAGGCACTCAATCCTGAAATTCTTCCTGCTTCTGCGGTCTGAGCTACACAACCTTTTAAGCACAGTAAGATGGGTTGTTCTGTTTGGGGTTTAATCCTATCTCGCCAAACGGTTTGCCACCAACGAAACATTTGCTCAAAGTTAGATGGATTTTCACCGTTTGTACCTAGGGTAATGATTTCGGTAGGTATGTTGTAGTGGTGTAATACCCAATTTTTGATTAACTCACATGCAAAAACAGTATCCTTTTTGCGTTGAGAAATACCATCTGCTTGGTCAGTGCCAATCAGATAAACTCGCTCGAACTGTTGAAACTGATCGGTAATTAGTTTACCAATGATCACAGGCTGAATTCGCGATCGATAGTGTTCCATTCCTTGATAGAAATGATGAGTCAAGTCTCTAAATGAGGTTTGACTAAAACTCAGATCGGCTAATACTTCGGCCTGTTCACCAATAATTTCACCGTCCTGCATTTGGTCATCGCCAATGTTGTACCATTCGCCAGAACTGATTTGGAACATCAGATCACGAGTGCCAATGGTGGCTACTAAGATTGCTTTCATGGAGATACAGTGATTCTTTTAAGTTGAATCGAGAGATGACTCAAGTAATAGATAACTCAAGTAATAATGTCCGCTTTTAATTTCTCAATGCCCCATTGATAGAGTTTTTCTAGAAGGGAGTGATCGGGCATAGGGCGATCTGGCGGGCAAAACTGCTGAAGAAATGCTTCTATCCGTTGATAAAAGACATCCGGGATGATCTCCGTTGCATCGAGATCTAGAACCTTAGCAAAATCAGTTGGGGTAATGGAATCATTACGATGAACGATGTCATTGCGAACATCATTCATCCACGCTAGGTTTTTAACGACTGGATCATCATCGGACAGCTTTTGCTCTAACTGCCATCCTGTACGCAGATCCCAAAAAGGAGCCTTATATTTTTTGACACTCCAATTACATTTGTCTTGGGGTGGAGTAACATAGCCCAGTTTGATCCAATCTTCCTGACGGTAACGCCAGAACAGTAGCCGTTCTATAGCTTGCACAAACTGTAGAAAAGCAGATGTATAGTTCTGTCGTTTCAAATTGACGTAAATTAGCAAACGTGATTCCCAAATACTGAGATAGCGACCTTCTGGAGTTTGCTTGTCTTGGGGCTTACATAGAATTTCAATATCTTTTAGCCACTGTTTACGCAAATCTTTGCGGATTTTTCCTTGATGATGTGAGCCGAGAAGCAATTTCTGTAACTGCTGGAGTGCATCTTGTAATTGCCAGTTACTAGCTAAAGCTAAATATCCGGCTAAGTCATACAAGATTTGATAGCGATCGCGGTGGGCGGCTAGCCAAATCTTGGCTTCAGCAAAATCTCCCCGTTCCCAGGCTGAAAGAATGCGCGATCGCTCTAAAGGCCAGAAATATTGCCCCAAATTGACCGATCGATATTCCGTAGCTGGTGCGACGGCATAGCTTGTTTCAGTCACTTGAGGGTAGAGGGGGCGAGGCTCCATCGGGTTCATGGTGACCATCTGGCAATCCCGCACCAATGCCCCAGCACAGATACTCAACCCTTCTGCGATCGCAGATGTCGCTCCTTTATTTTCAATGATGATTGTGAACTGATCATCATCGGGTAAACGAGTTTGGAGTGCAAAGGGTAAAATCTTTGACTCTAATTGATCCTGAATCGCATCAACATCGATCGCACCAATACTGGGCTTAAAGACTTTCACGTTCAAATCAGGATAGGTTTCCCGCAGCTTACCCATCATTAGTTCAGCTAACCAAGCCGTATCCATCCGCCGATAACTCCAGGTAACCGTGTCAGGTTGTTGAGTGCCCCACAACAAGATATGGTTTAACCCTTGCTTGATCTGTTCAGTAATGATGACTTGATCAAGCAATAATTGAACATTGCTAAAATCACTTTTTTGACATTCTTGATAAAGCCTTTCTCCTAAGTCCCATACACTCCAAGGATAGGTGCGATCGCTCCCCTCATCCTGGTGATACCCTCGCTCGATTCCCAACTCATGACGGTAGATTTCCTCAATATGTTGAGGGTTATTGCTGGATCCGTCTGCACCGAGCGATCGCACAATACCATCCCGACACCGCCAACCGACTTGGCGTGTGCCCACGGTAATAATCAGAGTTTTCATAGGGTTTTTATAGGGTTAACGGTAACTATTTAATTGATGTGGTCTATTGCTCAGCCCGGTTTTGAGGATCATCATGGTCACGGGTGCGTCTGTGGGGCTAATTCTATAATTAGGAATTGCTGGGTGGGGTTGATGGTGCAGCAGTTGTAGTTCCCTCTAGCACTACGTCTTCATATAAGGCTGTCAGGGTGGTGGAGAAATTCACACTATGGAGGTCAAGGCGATCGGTTTCAGGGGTGTAGGATTGTAAAACCCAAAGCCCTTCAGCATTGCGGCGAAAACAGTCCACTCGCTGATGGCGTGTGTTGATCAAGACATATTCTTCTAGGCTGGGTACGGTCTGGTAATCGGCAAATTTGTCGCCGCGATCGAATGCTTCGGTAGAGTCCGATAGCACTTCTACAATCAGTTTGGGAAATTGTTTGTAGGTTGAGGTTTCCTGATCCTGAGGTGCACAGGTCACCATCACATCAGGGTAATAAAAACAGTTGCGGGCAATGATGCGGGCTTTCATGTCGGCAATATACACTCGGCATCCACTGCCCCGCAGATGGCTGCGGAGCAGAGAGGCCAAGTTTAAGGCGATCGTGACGTGGCCATCGCTGGCTCCGGCCATGGCATAGGCTTCGCCATTGATGTACTCATGTTTGGTTGGACTTTCAGTTTCTAGCTGGAGATATTCTGCAATGGAGAGAGCAGGCTGGGGTGAAGCAATCATGTTCAGCAGGGAGGGAGGATGAATTTATGGTAAATCATGGGTGATTTTGGTATTTTTGTTGGTTCGAGCCAGTGCCATTGCATAATCACTTTCTGGATGACATTAATTGTTCGGTGGCCATTGGCGCGATCGCGCTTCCGCTCAGGGTTGCACGCCAAAGAGATGCACGGCTCCGGGAATGGTGGCGAGGTGGGGGTGGGCAGGGAGCGATCGAAGGGCATCTCATAGAGTGAGTGGTAAATATTCAATCCGGTCTTGATATTCGTCGTCATTGGATGCACCTGCAATGATGATTAACTCCTCAATCAGTTCGCCAGGATTGCGTCCCAAGTCCATGACCAAAATCCCAGGAATATGGCAATTTTGAGCCAGGTGATCGGCTAAATGTTTGGGCATTGATTTACGGTTATTGGTTACCAGGATGAAATTATGAACCTCACACCAGATCAAAATTTCTGGATCTAAAGTTCCTTTGGGGGGAGCATCCGGATCACCGATAATTCTAACGATCAGTTCTGGCTCTCGACGCACCAGTTGAGTTCGATACAGAGGCGGAATGTGTTCATCTAGCAAATACTGAATGGTCATGGCGATAGGGTTAACCCTGTCGTCGCCTGGGCAACTTGTTCAGCCTTGATTTGCTGTAGCCTGAGCCGAACGGGGGATGGGTTTTGCTGTTGTTGCTCACGCTGCCGACGAGCAAACTCTAGCCAGTCAGCAATGTAGGCGCTAACAGCCTCTTTATTGTGCAGGTAGTAAAGAATAGTCGCATAAACCTGCTCCAGCGTGACGGTATGGAATTGTTGAGCAATTTCCTCCGGGGTTTTGCCCCGGTAGATGTATTCGTACAGAATGCTTTCAATCCCAATCCGAGTGCCGCTGATGCGGATGTCATCGGGCGCAAGTTGGGTGAAGTAGTCTTCGATGTTCATCGGATTGATCAAAGTGGGACAATTTCCATGACTGCAACGGCTAGATGCCTACATTGTACGCAGGCGATCGCGCTTGGGGTTAGGGTTGCACGCCAAAGAGATGCACAGCGCTGGGGATAGCGGCGAGGGAGTAAGGGGGCGATCAGGTATACTATTCCAGTGGAAAGATTTGGGCAAAGCTTGTGGCAGAGGTGCGATCGCGCAATTGTTTCAAGTATTTCTTGCGTGGATTTTGAGTCGCGCCAAATACAGTCACCACTTGGTAATTGCCCAAGTTTGCAATCCATACAGGGGAAGGTTTAACATGATTTCCTTTAACTTCGCCACAAAGATAACCATCATAAACTTCGACTTTCTTGTCTTTGTCATTTTTGTCTGGAATCTCTATTTTTAAGTCATCATCATGCAGAATCGATAGGGCATAGGGTTTACCAAAGTCTTCCACTCCTGAGCAAACAATGATTTCGCAATAGCGGTCGATCACTTCGTGCCAGAGATCCTGACGGACTGGTTCAAGAGCATATTGATGATTAATCCTTGCCTGAGTTAGATGTCCCAAAGCTTGGTAGAACGATCGCAATCGCTGCTGAAACAAAACCTGAAATTCATTCACGCTCTTTGGCAATGCCCAAAACTCATCTTCACTCTCTGCAATCAGATCACAACCACGCCACCAGGGCGGAGCAAAGCGTTCTCGCTCCTGATTTTGCCGAGAATACAGCGGTCTACGGGCACCTTGACCAATTCCACCGAGGTGAAACATGAGCCAAGTCAAATACTTGAGCAAATCAGCGACGATTTCATGTTGATGCTCAGAAATTTCTGTGGAGTAGCCCAATACTAGGGTTCCTGATTGTTCTCCATTAGGAGTCTTCTTGCCATTCCGATCTTCTTTCGACTGAGGTTCTGGGCGTATGGTGTTTCCTTTAAAAATCTCTACAGTGATCCAACCATGCGTTTGCGGAGTAATTGAGCCAAATAATTTAGCTTCAAACTTTTTCACCATTTCTACAGACAGAACGCCAAGCGAAATAGCTCGAAACCAGTAGCGCAGCATGGACTTAAATGCAGTGGGACGCACTTCTGCTTGAGGCGATCCTCTCATTTGCCATTTTTGCTGCTTGCCATTGAAAGTCCATTGAGTGAACCTTTGATGACCATGTATCAGTTGCCCTGCGATCGTAAAATCAAGCTCAAAAAAGCCATGAGATCGCGCCACATTTTCTGGTATCAATCGCCCATAGCCCGTATTTACCTGAGAGCCAATGCCATCAGCTAGTCCAATCTCTAGCCAGTGACGCACTTTCGCTAAGATTTCATCTGTACAAGCTGCCTTTTTGCGAAGACCGATGATAAACGTTGATTTTTCCAACGACAAAAATGGATTGGGATTTGGTGAATACTTGGGTTCACCATTCTCCCAAGACCAAATTGCATTTGCCATATCCATTGCTAAACCGCCCGCCTTACTGGGTGTGGGGTAAGCATCCAAAAAAACGACCTTGCCGGAGCGATCGCTACCTTCTGCCTCTAACGCACCAAAATAAGGTGTCACTTTCTTCTCGGCGGCTTTCCAATCCAAACTGCTGTCGCTGGCAAGAAATTCTCGAATCGCCTGATTTCTCGCCACACCACGTAGAGTCGCCCCAGGAATATAGGGCATTCCTAACGCATCAAAGGCAGGCAGAAGAATGCTTTCCGGTCCTTTATGTCCGCCCACCCGAATCCGCCAAACAGATTCAACCAGAAACCAATTACCTATGCCAGCCATCAACTTGGTTCGTTGATTCAAACTTTCCAATCTTTTTCGGTAATCAGCGCCTTCCACAGCCATTTGCAAGATCTGTACTTTGGTCGGATCTCTATAGACGCTATCGGGTGATCGCATCCAGCGCAAATACTCCACAAAACTAGATGAGGCATGAATTTCTTCCGGTGCTTGGGCTGGATTCAACCAAGGAGACGTTTCTGGCGGCGGATTGTTGCTATTGCCACCATTACCGCCTCCACCACTGCCGCCACGGTTCCCACCGCTCCCTTTAATATCGGGAAGTACTTTCTTGGTCTTACCTGTGCCTGCTGTTGTACTTTGAATGGGTCGTTCGGTTGAGTTAGGACGTACCGTTGGATTTGGGCGCGATTGACCAGGACGACTCGGACGCTCAAAAACCATACTTAATCGCCTCCCTTAATATCCCAGTACACGGCACTAGCCCAAAAACTAAACTCTTGTGCCAGTACTAGTCCCAGCCCTGTTAGCCCAAGATAGTCATCAACATCCATATCAACCAAGGTATTCAACCCATCTGCCCCTGACAGCTTAGATGCTTCTGCCAATATCTCAAGGCACTTGAAGTATTCTTGAACAACTTCCTTTTTGCCTTTTTTATCTTCACTAATGGCTTTTTCCTCAGCCTTAAGGCGCAATAATCCCCAAGTTGCAATGTAGGTGTAAAGCTCAACAGCCTGATTTTTCTGCTCTTTGAGCCGTTCTTTCCGTTTTGCCTCATCGCGTTGATTTTGCTCTTGCTCGTCTCGTAATTCTTGCAATGCTTGATAAACAGGCTTCCCGATAGTGCGCGGATCAAAACTCATACGGCTACCTCCTGTTTAATGCCAGACCACTGCTGTACAAAACCACGTCCCAAACTCTCTTGCCCACCAATTTGAACTACAGCATTGTTAGCCAAAATCTGATTAAACTTCGCTTTCGACTCTTCAGCTTGTTTAGTCGCTTGCGATGTCACACCCCAAGGCAAATACATTAGTGTATCTGGTGGAATTGCTTCTTCGTAGCGAAACCCGCCATCAACTGTTTTATGCTCACCCAATTTAACTTTCACCTGCCGCCACAAACTCATCTGAATCAGCGTGGCGCAGTGCTGATCAGGCAAAATTAAGGCGCGATCGATACTCCCTATTTCTGATTGAGGAATGCATATCTTTAGATCACTCGTGGGCTTTAAGCTTGCAGATTTGAGGATTGCATCTTTAAGATAGACAGGTTTACCCTGAGCAAAGTTATTGCTGTAAGGTTCAGGCGCTTTTTCAGATTTGCCGTTCAATCTTGCCCAACGTTGCAGCAGCATGGGAGAACTCACCCACACCACACCATGACTGAGAGATGGCACAGGCAACCAAAGAATCGATGCATCGCCAATCCAAAGAGTGCCTTGAGTCAGATTGGTATCACTACTACTCCCAGTTACATCATCGATCGTATTACCCCACAGTTGATTTCGTTCTGTCTCTGGAGTTAGCGATCGCAACTTCCCCCGAATTGTACTTGAAGGAATATAGGGCAAATCAGTGTGAGATTCACGCGCAATTCCCAAAAGGTTGCCTTCCTGGGTCGCGCCTCCGGTATGCAAAGGTGAGAGGAGATAAAGATAAACAAGATTACCGATCATAAAGTGACCTAGGTTGGTGAGTATTGACTATGGCAAAACGGTTATAGAAGCAAATTGACGGAAGTGGTGATCAAAAGCGAATGCCTGAGTTAGCTTAAGTTTTTCGATCACCACCTTGCTGGTGCAATCGGTAAAGCTCCAGTCCTTATCAGAAAACTGACGAAACACTTGCCATGCCTGCTGAATCTCGGTTTTACTCAGGTAATGAATCGTTGCCAGCGTACCGGAGAAAAAGCCATCTCCTAGAGCGATCGCCCGCTGGTTTTCCCGCCGCATTCTCAATAGGGTGAGCGTTTCGTCAATGACATAATCAGTTGTGATTAATGGTTGTGTATTTTGATTGAACCAGGTAGACGCGATTTGATAATCGGTATCGGCGGGCACGATACTTGCAAACCAGGCACCCGTATCGACGAAAATCATGGATTGTCTCCGGTGGCATACAACACAGAGTCATGATTACGATTAGAAAAACCCCTGACTGTCAGATGCAAGGGGCAGAGCCGCGATCGCCGCCAGAATTTCAGCCGGGGTTTTAGCGGCTGAGGGGGTTTCAGTCGGGGTAATGACAACCGAAACATGGGTGCCTTCAGGCAGGGCGATCTCCTGGGTTAGCTTCAAAACTCCATCTTCATAAATTGCGTCAACCGTCAAATTCATAGGTAGTCTCCCGATTAAAATAGCGGTTTAGTTAACCTTCAGAATATCGAATCCATAGCAATTCAGAGTAGCCAAGGTGTCTCATCCGCTTTGCCCTTTCAAGCGCCTTGCCCTTGGACCCAATTTTTGCATTGGGGTCTTCTGCATATAACGCTTGGGGGTAATTCAGGTAATAAATACTACCGGGAGGAGCCGCAAACACTTGAGGGGCAGGAATGCTTTTACCTGAATCATCCTGAATGCGACAACTGATGGGAATCGGTTTGTCGGTGGCAACGCTGATCAGGTTATCTAGTTTCCATTCCCAAGGATAGGCACGACAACGGGCGATATCTCGATAACTATTGTCTTTAGCTTGCTCACGCTGAATGCGCTCAAAGATTCCGGGTGTAATCAGGTAAGCGATACTTCGCTGTGACTGCCCTCGATTTTGTTCAGAAGCAGTCCAGAGACTGTCCCAGCCTTTTTTCAATTGATCACAACGCTCCAAAATGGCACGATGTCCTTCTCCACCCAAGCGGATGGTGACAGGTGTTGAAATATCTTGATCAAGGGCGATCGCCAAACTCCACCCATCTTTTAACCGAATTGCATTTTCGACAAAATAGCCATCTGCCTCCTTGACCTGGCGAGTTCCGGTTTCCAGGGCATTGTGCGATCTGGTTTCTACCGTCCAAGGCTTCTCAACACCCGTTTGCCAAGACTCTGGGGTAATCTTGCCATGCTGCACATAGTGAGCGATCACATCCCCAGACAAGTAATCAACGGATTGCTTTTCGTCGTCATCTCCTGATTTATTTACGATCCAAGATGGTTTGACTAATGGACAAGGTTTGGTTTTGTCATGAATCATCTGATCTTTCAAGGGATGCTGCTCATCCCAAACCAGCGGTATCAGTGGCGTAACACCAATATGATTCAATGGACGTGGGAAGTAGAGATTTTGGTGATGACAAAGGAATGGACCTTTCAGAGAGTAGGTTTCTTCTTGGTTACGATTGTTGGGTTTGCTTTTCCTTCCAAGTAATGCACTTAAAGCTCCAGCGATCGCATGTCCATTTGGCGGAAACGTACTGCCTGCCCATGCACGTTCTCCTGGTGTAAACGGTTTGGCATCACGGAACATCAGTACATCCAGAGGGGTGATGGTGTACCAGTACAAGGTTTGAGGTTTCTGGTCTGAAGCTTGAGGTTGGGGGACAGTTGCAATCATGAGGCACCTCCAATTTTGATGTCACGTTTGCGAAGGGTGAACGCAGCCAGTTTGAGCCAGTTTTGAATTTGGCGATCGCGGTCTTCTGCCTCAGTGGTTAAGCAGAGTGCTTCAAGATAAGCAGCCAATGCTTTCTGAAAATCTTGTTTCGCCTGTTCTTTCTCCTCACCTTTGAATAACTCTCGCCGTTCACAGAAGGCTTGCGTCCAGGGAGCGATCGCGGCAAACGGATCAGTAGAGTCTTGCAGGAATGGAAC
Source organism: Neosynechococcus sphagnicola sy1 (assembly GCF_000775285.1). Classification (NCBI taxonomy): domain Bacteria; kingdom Bacillati; phylum Cyanobacteriota; class Cyanophyceae; order Neosynechococcales; family Neosynechococcaceae; genus Neosynechococcus; species Neosynechococcus sphagnicola. The sequence continues at coordinate 13,839 of NZ_JJML01000017.1, forward strand.
AGGATGCTGTCGCCAAATTTCTGCCGCTTGCTCAAACAACGCCGGATCAAAATCAACGTGTGAGTGGGTCTGCTTGAAGTTCAGCAATGCTTTCCACTGGTTAAAAACATCAAACTTGGTGGTGCTGTTCAAAATATTGCCGTTGCCGTAAAGGACTCGAACCTGAACAGCATCTTTTTTTGCACCATCCGGGGACTTGTGCTTTTTCGCGCCCTCTTTTTCAGCTTCCCAGAGGTTTTCTAGGGCGATCGCCAACGGCACCGAATGATGGGCAATCACAATCCCAAAACTGATTGAAGCATTGCCTCCCATTGTGAATAGAGGTCGAGAGGAAACATTGTCAGGTGGTTCCCCAGTCTTCCATCGCCAATAATCACCTGTGTCATCAAATTGATTATGGGGGTCTTGATCACCCTTAAAGCACTGGCGCACATCCCACAACCACTGATCCCACTCCCACAGGTTGGTGTATGCCAGCACATCATCTCCGCCACTGTAGATCAGTCGCCCAGCGTAGCGTTGCTCGGTCAGGTAGGGCACCAGTTGATTAGAGAAATCCAGCAAGGCGCGGGAAAGTGCTGCATGGGTTGATGGTCCCATCCGCTTTGGCTCGTCAAGGATTTTTTCAAATTTAATGCGGAGATCTTGTTCCTCTAAACTCGCCTTCTTGAATTCTTCACTCTCAAAATCACAATAATCCTTCAATTTCTTAGGAATATAATCACGATAGTTCTTCAAAAGAATCCCTTTCAGCCATTCACTCATGCCGTCCCCATCTCCAACAGCCAGCACATACCAACTAGCAGGGTCATTATCACCATAGCGGCTGTTCACAAAAGCTTTAATCGATTGTATTTTTTCCCGAACTATTTCAGATTTCTCATCTTGATCAGAAGTCTCAACTAGCCAATCTGGTTTTAGGTAGCGTGAATGATATCCTTGAAAGTCTGAATTCTCCGGATTGCCTAGCCAGGGAATTCCCCAATAGCTATTTTGAATATCACCATCATCGAGTTGCGACTCCTCTAGTTTTGTCTGTATATCTGCACAAGTTTTATGAAAGTAATCCAAATGACTGCGATCGCTTACCTTAAGGTAACCCGCAACTCCCGCAGTCAGATCTGGATAGTGAGTTGATACATCGTGCTCAAGGTTCAGAATCTTCTGAAGAACCTTAGGTAAAACTCGTTTAACTGTTTCGGTTGCATTTAATTGTTCCTTGCCATCAAATAAACCTGCATGGCGTTTCCAAAACCTCTTAGATTCTCCTTCCGAAATCCAGTCTTTAGATTCAGAACACTTCTCAGGATGAACAATTGGTCCAATTCCAGAGATGCTAGAGCGAGCACTGAAAGCTGTGGGCAACTCCCAAGATCTAGCATTTTTAATTGCTGTCAGTGATAGCCGAGCCTGATCAAAGACATGGGGCCACCAAGAACCCACATTGATGCTGAAGTGAGGATAACGACTTTGCTCTACAGCGGCTCTCAAGAAACTACCTTCATTAGGTTTGAGCAACCAATTTTTACTTTTATACTGAGTCTTAGGTGCTCCATATAAAGGATCTTCTAAGCGTTGAATGAGAGAACATGTAAAGTTTTGCTTCTTCAGCCAATTCACTAAATCTCGGTCTTGTTGATCACGATTGCTTGCATCTGGTTTAACGAGTCGTGCAGTTAATTCCTCATCCCTTGTTCCAATGGGTAACGCCGTCCAGTAGGTCTGCCAGATTGTATCTAACCATCCATCCCATGTTGAGCTTTCTGCTTGGAAAACTTTTGGTAGCCAATGCTTCTCATCTTTCAGATATTCAAAGACACAACTTGAGAGATTTTCCCACTCCTGCCGTAACGTCTGCTCTGCCATCTGCATAGCAGCTTTAACCTTTCCTTCTGGTAGAACAAGTACCAAGACATTTGGAAACCCAGCAGTTAGTAATTGTTGATTACTTGGTTGCGTAACCCAACGCCCAAAGTCGTCTTTCCAGCCTTTAAACTGACCACTACCATTTAGAAGCCAATGATCAATCAAAGGCTGTTGAAATAGAGATGGATACATCAACGAATCTGGCCCATATTTCCATGCCAATGCCCAGCAGACTTTAGCAGAAAGATAGTGCAGAATCCATGAGCCTGCCCAAAAATCTCGCATCTTGCGGCTAGCCTTAATCAATTCTTGGACAGGGGTAAATGTAAAAGTAGCTAAATAGGGTCTAGATGCTTTATCTTTTGACCAGTCTTCTACATCAGAAATCTGTAAATTGTATCCTGCTAGTGAACCCGCCAATGCTGAAGTGATGCTGACATGACTCCAAATCGAACTGTCAGGTAGCCGAGTTTCAGCAGGCATGAGTAGCAGCGACTCGTCATTCGCAAATTTATTGGATGCCGCCTTAGGAAGACACCGCCAGAGCCACCAAAAAACTTTTCTAGGATCAGTTTCTCCTTTTATAGCTTCAGGAAAGAGAGTCTTCTCGTGAGCCTTAAGAAAACCTACTCTTCCAGACTGAAGTAAGCCTTGATGGGCTTTTGGCGTTAGCTTGAGGGGTAATTTTGCTTCAGAGAGCAGGTGTGATACTTCTAGCCCGTTCTCGTCATAATCCACGGGGTGAGACAAGCTACCAATCGCACCCCGATCACTGGCTGAAGCAATGTGATCAGATAAAAGAATATGCCTTAAAGCTTCAATTTGCTTATCTGGATCGCGTTCCTCTGGGTTCCAGCCACGGGATTTCCAATCCTGCATAACAGTGAGATCTCGCCAAAAACTATTGCCTCCACGTCCAGTATCGTCATGAAGTGCCTTTAATGCTGGATCATGCAGAAGTCCCCAGATTTTGGCTTGCCAGAATTCGTTTGCAGCAGATGTGGACACAGCGAACTCCCTTATAAACTGCCGTGTATTCGCACTATACCGAGAATTCCCAATAGTTTTCCAGAAGATTCAAATAATCATTACTTTCTTTTAAAAAATGGGAACTCTTTGTTCAGAAGTGTTTCAACCCATTCTCTGAAATATCCGGATAAAGATTTCATTTATTGTTGACAGTCCGTTATGGCAAAAAAACCAGAGACTCATTCCTATAGCGATCGCTCCCAACTCCGGTGGTAACTTAGAGGACGTTTTAAAAGGGTAGGCTTTAGCCTCAAATACAACTCAGAGGCACGATCGCAAACCCTGGAACCCTAATTTTCTCGTATTAGCTTCTAGGTAGCTGGGGTGGTGAAACACACCCTGAAAGACTTTTAAAACATCCTCTTACGAGAGGCGATCGGGACAGCATTCAACGAAGTATCGGAAACTGATATCCAAAATTGGTTTTCTCACTGCTGCTACTGCTCCTCATAATTATGAAATCTGCTATATTAAGTTTTTACGAATCATTTAGGACTGCTATAGTTGTGCGTAATAACGCAAATCTTCCCCTTCCAGTAATTTAAGATCACAAATACGGTAGGCGCTGCGTAAATCGGTTGCACGCTGAGACGACAGAGGCATAATTAATTGAGTAGAACTATTAGATAAATTACTCCATCTCAGAACTGTATTGCCCGAGAGCCGCCGCACTATTCAACTGTGCCCGATGATAAAGCTTTTGTTGTGCCGCAGGCACATTTTCAGCCTCCCCCATCCAAGCCTCCATAGCTGCTTGCTGCAAGGCACGACCGTAGGAAAAGGTCAACGTCCAGGGCAGTTCCCCTTTGAACAAAAGGTTCATGGCATTTAGGTGAGCCGTCGCCAATTGATCGCTCTGCCCACCCGATAGAAAGGCACAACCCGGAACCGCAACGGGAACGCGATCGCGCAAACATTTGACCGTTAGGCGTGCTACCTCTTCCACACTCGCCTGTTGGGGACAATCCATACCTGCAATCACCATGCTGGGTTTTAAGATCATTTGATCGAGTTCAATTCGATAAAGGTAAAGCCGATCAAAAACCGTGTGAAGAACCGTTTGATGCACCTCTAAACTGCGTTCAATGGTATGGTTACCTTCCATCAAAACTTCCGGTTCCACAATTGGCACCAAACCACCCGCTTGACAGAGTGCTGCGTAACGAGCTAGGGCATCGGCATTGGCTTCCAAGCAAAGTTTGGAGGGGATGCTCTCACCAATGGTAATCACCGCCCGCCATTTGGCAAACCGAGCCCCCAAGCTGTAATACTCCCTAATGCGATCGCCCAATCCATCTAGCCCTTCTGTGATCAATTCTGCGGAAGTGCCTGCCAGTGGTTTAGCCCCCGCATCTAATTTAATCCCTGGAATAATTCCGGCATCCCGCAACACATTGGTAAACCGGCACCCCCCCATTCGTTGACTGCCGAATGGTTTCATCAAATAAAATCACACCGCTGAAAAACTTCACCAATTCCTGGTGTGGTGAACAACATTTCTCGGTAGGCACGGCGCATTTCATTTGTTTGGGGAATTCCCAATTTTTGAAATCGTTTATTGGCAGTTCCAAAACTCTCATCGGCTGCCAGAATCCCTTTACCTGAAGCAACCATGGCCTTTGCTGTGGCTTGCAGTTCTGCTACAGACATGACAACAACTCCTGAAGGTGAGTAGGTCGAAAAATGGATGAATCGTGGGTCTGAAGGGTGCCGAAAAGCTACGGGCGCTTTTCTCCTCTATCCTCAACCACGCAAGCCATAGCGTCAATGCACTCAGCGGCAGCACCAGCATATCCCTGAGGATTGGCAGCAAGGGGGGGCGACCCTGTTGCCGAAATTTCACTCTCCACCGCCCAGCCCCTAGGTGAACTCCAGCCAGAATATGCCACACTCAAAACATTGTTTCCCGATCTTTATCCAAAAATAGCCATCCATAGAACCCTTTGAGCGATATTCTGACGTTCCTATGCCAGACCCCGTAATTGCCATTGATTGCGTCAACCACTACTTCGGCATTGGCTCCCTGCGTAAGCAAATTTTGTTTGAGGTCTGCGCCGATATCTACTCTGGTGAGGTGGTGATCATGACGGGGCCTTCGGGTTCAGGTAAAACCACGCTGCTGACGTTGATTGGGGCTCTGCGCTCCACCCAGGAAGGCAGTATGCGCGTTCTCGGCCAGGAACTACGCGCTGCTCCCCATCACTTACTGGTGCAGGTGCGGCGCAACATTGGCTATATTTTTCAGGCTCATAATCTTTTGAACTCCCTTACCGCCCGCCAAAATGTACAGATGTCCCTGGAACTTCATCCCCAGGTATCTGCTCGTCAGGCCCGTCAGCAATCGGCCATGATGTTAGAAGCCGTGGGCTTGGGGAACTGGGTCGATTACTATCCCCACGAACTTTCGGGGGGGCAAAAACAGCGAGTGGCGATCGCCCGTGCTCTGGTCAGTCAACCTAAAATCGTTTTGGCTGATGAGCCGACTGCGGCGCTGGACAAAAAAACGGGACGGGATGTGGTCGAAATTATGCAGAGCCTGGCAAAACAGCAGGGATCGACGATTCTGTTGGTAACCCACGACAACCGAATTCTCGATGTCGCCGATCGCGTGATCAACATGGAAGATGGACGGCTCTCCTCCCTCACCACCGCGTTGGTATAGCCGCCACGATGGAACGTCTGGCTCTAGGCTGTCTCATCTGCACGCTATCCAGCGATTAAACCGTATCAAACAACACCGTGGTCATGTAATGTTCGGCCCAATCTACCCCAAAGGCTTTCTCCAGCACTCGCCGCGTCTTGTCGTTCTGCTGTTGCTGGGTACAATACTGGCGCTGACCTGCCAGAACTTCGGCTTGTTGCTCCGGGGAAACTGTCTGTGCCGCGATCGCCTGGGTACAGTGCAGTTCTAAAAAGGCCGCCACCCGTGCTAAGAATTGGGCTTCTTCCTCGGGGCTACCGGGGCGGACAAACAGACAAAAGTCAGAAAAAATATGCCCCCACTGGGGTAAATCCCGGGGCTGGGCAAAGGTGACCGCAGGCAGGGCTTGTAAGGCCGTTTGGTAAACCTCTGGCAAACTGCGATCGCTGGCAACGGGGGATAAATCGGCGATCGCCGCACTAATCTGTCCCCGTCCTCCCACCAGATCGGTGCCAAACATCGGTAGGGCATAGTCGGGGCGGGGAAACATCACACAATGAAGAATATCCAGATTCGCCCCCACCTTTGCCAGTTCCAAATGGAGCTTACGAAACTGGGGGGTTTGATAGCAGCGGTTTTCGATCGTGAGTTTTTCCCCCTCCAAGCGACCTTCTACATAGCCCAGTTCCGCTGGCAGGGGATAGGGAGATACGTCCAGATAGCGGTGCCAAGTCGTTTCAATACACTCCGCAAGCTGCCGAATCAAGGGATGGAGCTGTTCACGGAGGGAAGAAACCGTCACATCTAACATAGCAGCGCAGGAATAAGCATCAAAGCCAGTACAGTCAGAATAGAACAGAATGGTGTCAACTTACCCACTCAAGATTTTGATAGGTTAGAGACACAACTCTCTTCAGCATCTCCTAATCACCCCCCCCCATGACGGAGCTGACCGCACCCCCTACCCCGCTGATTCCCCAGTTAATTATTGGCTTGGGCAATCCAGAACCCAAGTATGATCAGACCCGTCATAATATTGGTTTTGCCGCCGTCGATGCCCTTTCCCGCTCTTGGCAGATTCCCCTTTCCGAGCATCGCAAGTTCCAAGGCATTTTTGGGGAGGGCATGGTGTTCCCAGGCCAGAAAATTCGGCTGTTGAAGCCCTTGACCTACATGAATCGCTCCGGGCAGTCGATTCGAGCGGCAGTAGATTGGTACAAGCTCTCTCCAGCCAGTATCTTGGTGATCTACGATGACATGGATTTACCCCTGGGCAAGTTACGCCTGCGTCTAGCGGGTTCTGCAGGGGGGCACAATGGCATGAAGTCGGCGATCGCCCACCTTGGCACCTCGGACTTTCCCCGACTCCGCATTGGCATTGGTAAGCCCGTTACCCAGGCTCCCTCCGAGACTGACACCATTTCCCATGTGTTAGGGAACTTTAGTAAGGCTGAATCTCAACTGGTTGGGGAGGTGCTGAATCTTGTCCGTGAGTCTATTGAGGCCAGCTTCAAGTTTGGTGTCGAAAAAGCCATGAGTTTGTACAACCCTCGTGCTGTTTCCGCCGTCGGGCTTTAAAATTTTCCCATCCCCAGGAGTTGTCTTCCCCATGCCAGAGCCCCGCGCCCTTGAAGCAGCCCGCAGCAGTCTTGCTCAACAGCAGATTCCGTTGCTCCAGACTCAGGAGGTTAAACGCTGTCACATCTATCTCCCTGAGACACCCCGCCCTATGGGTGCTGTGTTCTATCGGGGGCAGTTCTATAGCTATGTGCGCTTCTTTCCCAGCGTCGAAGGCATGGAACGGGCAGCACTGCGGCTGCGGGAGCGCAGTCATACGGTGTTAGTCACGAGTAGTACCAAGGGGTTTGTCCTCTGGGCGATGGAACCGGAGGCGCGACTGGCAAGACGATCTGCCAAAGCATGAGTCATCGTCTCCCAGAAACTACAGCCCATGTCCGCATTACCCATCAGTGCTGGCAGCAGGGAGAACTGAGCGGCGAGGTCAGGGCGAATCAGTTTGAGTGGCAGTTTCAGTGGTGCTTCCGTCAAGGATTACTTGTGGTGGAACCCTCGCGGGGTCGGGCTTTGATTCAGGAGCCGTTGGGACGATTTCTCGAACGGTGGGACTACCAGTTGGAACCAGGGGGAGACTATTCCTTTACCATTCGGGCGGAGATCTAGCTGGGATCTCAACCTGTCACCCCTGTGGGGGATGGCAACAGCCTGTTTTTTCTGAGGCTAGCTCGGCCTAGCTCGGCATAGATATTTAGTAGGCATAAATATGCTACACTGATATTTAGCATGCAAAATTTAAATGCTATGGTAACTGCTGCCGCTTTGCCCCCTGAATTACAATTGGTTTTGGCACCCCATAGCATTGGTTACCGCCTGAAGCTGCTCTCCCAGCTGCTCAGTCGGAAGTTTCAAGACCGACTAGATCCTCTAGGTTTAACGCCTTTTCACTGGGTTGTTCTGTGTTGCCTCTGGCAAGAAGATGGTTTGGCGACCTGTCAAATTGCTGACCAGTTGCGCCAGGTTGGCGGCACCATTACCGGTGTCCTCGATCGCATGGAAGATCGAGGGTTCATCTATCGACAACGGGATCTTCAAGATCGACGAGTCTGGCGGGTCTGGTTGACGGCAATGGGTCAGGAATTGCAACAGGTATTACCTCCTATTGCCCTGGGGGTGCAAGAAGAGGTTTTACAGGGAATGACTCCCCAAGATCGGGCAGAAATTTCTCGACTACTGGATTTACTGATCGCCAACTGCGCTTAACTAGGTTTTTTCAGGGTGTTGATCTCTCGATAGGACTCAAGGATCTGCCGGATGGTCTCGATGCCAAGCCATTCATTACGTATACGAAATAATTAAGTCCTAATGACGTCCGGGTGAGCAATCCACCCGGTTACAACTACAGCTTATGCCTGTAAGGGAGTGCGGGGGCATGCAATCACCAACAGACGCTCGGAGCGATCGCTCCGGCATTCAAAATCTAGACCCCCAGCTGGGGCAGCATGAATACTCAGAAACAGTGTTGCGGAAGTCAGGTGGCAACCCGCTCGTCACAACGGTTCCTGAATCGCCGCCACCTCACAAGGGGCGATCTCCCCGTCCGTTCCTGCTAGCAGGACTGGGCGTCATGGTGGTTCTTGGCTTGGGATACCACTGGTGGCAATATGCTTCCACCCATGAAGAGACGGACAATGCCACCGTCACCAGCCATCTCCATCCCGTGAGTACGCGCATTCCTGGCACCGTGCAGCAGGTACTGGTGGTCGATAATCAGCTGGTACACCAAGGGCAGGTACTGGTGCGCTTAGATCGTCGAGACTATGTATTAAAACTGCAACAAGCGCAAACCGAACTGGAAATGTTACGGCGTCAAGCCCAAACAGCTCAGATTCGGGTTCATCTCTCCGGTCAAAATGCCACTGCTGCTGTGACTCAAGTGCGCGGCCTCCATGGCAGTATTACCGCCGCACTGGAGGGTGCTGCCGCCGCAGTCCGGGAGGCCGAGGCGGGTATCCCGAAGGCGCAAGCTCTGCTGGCTGAAGCGGAGGCGAATCTGGAGAAGGCGCGGCTTGACTATGAACGCTTTCGGAGTTTGTTTCAATCCGGGGCGATCGCCCGTCAACAACTCGAGACTGCCCAGCAGGTCTATGAGGTCGCCCAGGGAGAGCGGGTGGCTCAAATGGAAGGGGTACGACAGGCTCAAGCCAAGTTGACCCAGGCGCAACAGCGAGTGGTGACCTACGAGGCCGGATTGCAATATGCCCAAGGCAGTTTCCAGCTGGCTAATGCCAAGCAGCTTCAGACCGCCATTGACCGCAGTGATTGGCTGCGGGCCCAAGCCGCGATCGCCCAAGCCGAAGTTGCAGTCAAAAATGCTCAGTTGCAATTGTCTTACACCCAGGTGGTGGCTCCCACCAGTGGGCACATTGGCCATAAGGCTGTAGAGCCAGGACAGCAGGTGCAGGTCGGTACCCCTTTAATGGCACTGGTGCAATCGGTGTCCTGGATTACGGCCAACTTCAAAGAAACCCAGTTGGAGCGGATGCGACCGGGACAACCGGTGGCCATTCATCTGGATAGCTTCCCAAATCACCCATTCCTGGGACATGTGGAGAGTGTGGCTCCTGCCTCTGGGGCGCAGTTTGCCCTCCTGCCCCCCGACAATGCCACTGGCAATTTCACCAAAATTGTGCAACGGATTCCCGTCAAAATTGTCTTTGAGCCGGAAAGCATCCATGGGTATGAATCCGTGATTGTGCCGGGGATGTCTGCCACCGTCAGTGTTGAACTCAGGTAGGTCTGGTTGTGTCTAGTCCTTCGACTGCTGCGGGTCCCTCCAGCACCACTCCGGGTGCGGATGCCCAGGTATCTCTCAAAACCTGGATCGGGGTGTTTGGGACGATCTTGGGCGCCTTCATGGCAGTTCTGGACATTCAGATTACCAATTCATCCCTCAAGGATATTCAAGCTGCCCTGAATGCCACCTTGGAGGAGGGTTCTTGGATTTCCACCGCTTACTTGGTGGCTGAAATCATTGTCATCCCCCTGACGGGCTGGCTCTCCCAGGTGTTTTCCCTCCGACGCTACTTGCTGGTGAATGCAGCTCTCTTTGTTGTGTTCTCAATTAGTTGTACCTGGGCCTGGAACCTCTCTTCCATGGTGATATTTCGAGCCCTCCAGGGTTTCACACGGGGGGGTGTTAATCCCCCTGGCATTCATTGTCTTGCTGACAACCCTCCCCCCAAGCAAGCAGCCCATCGGCATGGCCTTATTCGCCATTACCGCCACCTTTGCGCCCTCCATTGGCCCCACCTTGGGGGGCTGGTTAACGGAATCCTTCAGTTGGCGCTCGATCTTCTACCTCAACCTGGTTCCAGGTTTGCTCTTGTTGGCAGCGGTATGGTACGCGATCGCCCCCCAGCGATCGCAACTGCATCGACTGCGGCAGGGGGATTGGCTCGGAATTTTGGCCATGGCGATCGGCCTCGGCTGTTTACAGGTAGTGCTGGAAGAAGGCACACGGAAAGATTGGTTTGGTTCCCCATTGATCCTAACGCTGAGTCTGCTAGCAGCCATCTTCCTTACCGTGTTTTTCTGGATTGAACTCACCCATGCTCATCCGTTCATCAATCTGCGGCTGCTGCGGTATCGCAATTTTGGCATCGCCAGTGTGGTCAATGTTGGATTAGGACTGGGGCTTTATGGTTCCATATTTATCCTGCCGTTATACCTGAGCCAAATTCAGGGTTACAACGCGATGCAGATTGGGGAGGTGCTGATGTGGATGGGATTTCCCCAACTGGTGATCATTCCGTTGATCCCGAAACTGATGCAGCGGTTAGCCCCCCGCTTTTTACTAGCCATGGGGGTCAGTTTATTTGCCATCAGTTGTTTCATGAACGCCACCCTCACCCACGACACTGGGTTAGAGCAACTGTGGTTGTCTCAGATTGTACGGGCCTTGGGACAGCCGTTAATCATGATTCCGTTGGCAACCATTGCCACCGCTGAAATCCCCCCGGAGCAAGCTGGATCGGCCTCTGGGTTGTTCAATATGATGCGCAATCTGGGGGGATCACTGGGGATTGCCACCCTGGGGACCCTACTGGCTCAACGGCAACAGTTACACGCCAGTCGCCTGGGTGAAGCGATCTCCCTGTACAACCCTCAGCTGCAGGAGCGGTTAACACAAATGACCCAGTATTTTACCAGTCAGGGGGCTGATCTGATTACGGCGCAACAACAGGCGATCGCCGCCATTGATCACCTTGTCCGTCGTGAAGCCTATTTGATGGCCTACGATGACTGCTTCTACTTCATTGGTTGTGCCCTGCTGTTCAGTGGCATCACCGTCATCTTCTTTAAACCCAGTCGGGGGCGGGGGGTCTTCCGGGGTGCATTAACCGTAGCGCATGGTGTCACCGGGAAGGCACTGTTCAGGTAACGAGTTGTGCCAAATAGCGTTCGATTAATAAAATCGCCACAATGTCGTCGATGGGGCGGGGGGGCGTTCGCATTCCTTCCGGGATCAGCGCCGTCAATCCTTTGGGAGGATACATTTGCCAGTAGCGCTGTCGGGCCTCCAAGCTGCTGTAACGTTCATTCACCAGCACAATCCGCAGGGGATCGGGCAAGTCTTGCAGGGTTCGCTTCCAGGTAGGTGCCGTGGTTTGATCCCCCATCACCAGCAACGAAATGGGAAACTGCTGCCTGAGGGACTGAATCCTGGCGATCGCATCCGTGGCGGGCACAACCTGATGATAGTAGAGACGCCGATCCACCCCCTGGATCGCCAGTCCACACTTAGCACGACCGGGATCAAAGCCGAGAATCACAGGTTGGTCGAGAGTTGGGTGCATACAGGCTAACGGGTATCTCCAATCAGGATAAAGGGCGACCAATAGTAGGGATGTAATTGCATTTGGCTGATCTTAGCCTGGCGTAAGGACTCCCCTTTGCCCATGCCCTGTCGGAGATTGCGGTAAAACTGAATCATTAACTGACCAGTGGCTTGATCATCCACCGTCCACAGACTGGCAATCACCGAGCGGGCACCAGCGCGCTCAAACAAATAGGCAATCCCGGTGAATTCCTCGCCATGGGAATTGGCCTGTACAGCGGTTTGACAGGCACTGAGGACAACTAAATCCGTATTTTGCAACCCCAAAAGCGCGGCATCGGCAATATTGAGGTTGCGGTCGGCAAATAACAGGGTATTGGCAGTCATTTGCAAGTCTGGACAACCCGCTGGCTGAAAACAACCGTGGGTTGCCAAGTGCAGAATCGAAAACCGAGGGGCTTGCAGCTTAAAGTTTTCCAAGGTTGCCTGCTTGCCCAGATAGGCCAGACTCTTGGGAAGCAGGGGGGTGATGGTCTTGACTTCTAATTCAGCAGCGGGCAGGGTGCGATTATCGTTGGGGAAGGGGTTGCCCAATCCTAAAATGCTGGCGGTGTGAGGGTTGGCGGGTTGTTGCAGGGCTCGTATCGACAGGCGCGTCAAGTTATTGATCGGATATTTCTCAATCAAATATTTACCCGATTGGTGGTCAAATAATGTTTCAAAGGGAATGTAGCGTAATTTGCCCGTTGCAATGATGCTGAGTTGGGTCGGATTCATCGCCTGAATTTGGGCTTCAATCGGTCGAATGAGTAGGTCATAGAGTTGCTCACTGAGGGGCTTAAATGCCTGGGTGCGGTAATCCTGAATCTGGCGGCGATAAAGGGTGAGCAAGCGGTCAAAGGCATGGGGCTGAAGGGGCACCTTTGTCACCGTCACCCGATCTCGAGTTACCAGAAACAGCGCCATGGCATCGGGGGACCCTTTGAGGGAGCTGAGCAATACTGGATGGAGTACGACGGTTCCTGGGGAAAGATGGGATTGTAATTGGGCAATATCGGTGGGGGTGGTTTCAAACAGCTCGGCCACTTCTGGGAACCGTCGAGAAATCTCCTCCCCCTGTTGATTCAGTTGGGCCTGAGAAACCTGCACCTGCTGGGACAATTTCAGGGAGAACCGTTCTTGGAGTTGCTGTTGCAACCGTTCCAGCTGTTGATATTCTTGATTCCACTGCTCTAAGGCTTGTTGCGCCTTGGGATTGGCCACCTTGGCAGCAATCAACCGCGAATAGTCTGCCAGATCCGCAGTGGTAATCAGATTCACCCATTCATAGGCTCGCTGGGGTTGGTGCTGGTCAATCAGCAAGTTCACCAACCAATAGCCCGTGAAGGCATCCGCTTCCAGAAAGGCGGAGCGATTGCTGCGGTTAAGACTGCTGCGAATTGCTAGTTTCAGCGTCAGAGACTGCTCCCAAGCCGCGATCGCTTGGGGGATTTTCTCGGTGGAGCGGTAGAGCCAGCCCAGGTTACTGAGGGTTGCGGCTGCTCCGGCGCGATCGCCGATGCTCTGAAACATCGGCAGAACTTGCTGGTAATATTGCAGAGCCTTATCAACTTGCTTCAGGTGGCTGTAGGCTCCCCCGATATTTCCCAGGGTGGTGGCTTCCCCAGCGCGATCGCCAATGGCACGACGGAGGATAAGGGCTTGTTGATAGTAGGCCAAGGCTTTCTGGGGTTGGGAGCCTTCGTTGTAGATGCCCCCAATGTTATTGAGGGTAACGGCTTCCCCATGGCGGTTTCCCGTCTCTTGAAAGATCGGTAGGGCTTGGTTGAGATAGTCGAGGGCTTGGGGGAACTGCCCTAGATTCGTGTAAATAGAACCAATATTGTTCAGGGTTCTGGCTTCTCCTGAGCGATCGCCCAGGGTTCGGGTCATGGTCAAAACTTGGTTGTAATAATCCAGTGCCTTTTGGGGCTGCCCCAGGGTGCTGTAGATGCCCCCGATGTTGTTGAGGGTGACCGATTCCCCCAGGCGATCGCCGACGGCTTTGAACATCGGTAGGGCCTGATCATAATAGTCCAGGGCTGTTTGAGGTTGCCCCAGACGCTGGGTGGCATCCCCAATATTCAGTAGGGTAATGGCCTCCCCCGAGCGATCGCCCTCGGCATGACGAATCTTGAGAGCTTGCTGGTAATAGTCCAGGGCTGTCTGAATCTGACCCAGACTGCTGTAGAGACCACCAATATTATTCAGCGTTGTGGATTCCCCCCCCCCGATCGCCCAGGGTTCTGACTAGGGCGAGTCCCTGCTGGTAATAGTCCAGGGCTTTCTGCGTCTGCCCTAGGGAGTGATAAGCCAAGCCCAAATTATTCAGGGTCGCTGCTTCTCCGGTGGGATTGCCCACCGTCCGGTGCAGGGGCAGAGCCTGGTTAAGCACCTCCACCGCCTGCTGAGAGTTCCCCAGAGTGATGGCAACCCGTCCGAGGAGAGTCAAAACCCTGGCCTCTTGACCGGGGTCACCCATCTGTCGAGACAGGTGCAATGCCTGCTGGAGGGTGGTGAAGGCTTGGCGAAACTGCCCCTCCTGGATTTGTTGCCCTGCCTGGTGGATGAGCCTGGGCAGGCTGTTGGTGGGGGAGTCTGTTGCTTGGGCGATCGCGGGTAAGGTCACAAACGACACCCAGGACACACTGAGGCTGGCAGCAAGCAGACCACTGAGAATTTGATGCATATGACTGGCACCTCAGGGCAGGGAGAGAGGGATGCTACTGAATGGAACGGAAGAGCACCTGACCATTGTGGACGGCGACTAATTCTACCTTCAGTGGCCCCAGGGTATAGGTAATATCGACGGCGATCGCCCGAATGTCCAGGGGTTCTTTAGACTGTTTGAGTTTGTCAAAAAACTTCCCTAGGCTATCGTTATCAATCTCGATGGCATCGGAGAGAATGCCACTTTGACGGGCACGAAATTGAGCCGCAAGGAGCAATAGATCCAGTCGCTGCAACAGTTCCTGCTCCGTCATTTTGGCCGGGTCAGCGGCTGTGGTTGCTACCTGCTCCCCAGCGCGAAATACCACTTGATTCAAGGTGGCATCGGCAAAGACCTGGAGATTTTTTTCCCCTGCGAGATAGTTACCCGCCGAGAGAATTCGCACCACATAATCACGGCCATCTTCAATCTGTTTGACCAGGCGATCGACCTCTGTGGTGGTAATCCGAATCACCTGTTCATTTTGATGAGGCACTCCCGGTCGTGTCAGACGCAGGGCCGTGCGGTTAGCCTCTCGCAGCAGCTGATCGACGGCCTGACGGGCAGCATTGGGCTTGATAATCCGGATCACACCGGAGGAGAGTACCTGACTGCGGAGCAGGGCGACATTCCCCAAGCGCAGTTCTTGAAATCCCTGACGTAAGGCCTGAAACTTTTGGGTGAGTTCCGCAACCTTTTCTTCTAAGGAGGCCTGCTGCTCCTCCAAGGTTTTTAGCCGCGATTCCCGTTGAGCCAGGATCAGATCCCGCTGAGCAATGGTTCGATCCAATTGGGCAATTTCTTGATCCCGCTGGATAATTTGGGCTTTCACCTGATTACGCTGAGCCACCAACTCCTGTCTTTCCCCTTGGAGACGGCTGATGTCAGCACGCAGGGTCTGGGTCTGTTGGGAAATGGTTGCTAGCTTCGTTTGGGCTTGTTGATAGTTGTCAGCAATCTGTCCCAGGTTTTTTCTGAGTGGTATTGAGCTCGGCTTCGGTGTGTGCCTGTTTGGTGACTGCCTGGGAAAGTTTGGTTAAGGCAGTTTTTCAGGGATTGGTTAGTGGTATTTAACCGTTGTTGTGCGGTTGTCTGCTCCGACCTAGCCTTGGTCAGCTGCTGCTCTACTTGGGTCTTCTGCTGCCGCACCTCATCCAGATCCTGGCGGGCATCTCGCAATCGCTTCTGAATTTTGTCCAGTTCAAAGACTCCGGTGCGGAGCTGGTCACTGGTGGCAAACAAAACCGCCAATGTGGAAGCTGAAACTGTAATGCCGCTCAAAATCGTTACCAGAACGGCGGTCTGTCGGGGGCGGAGGTTGAACAGACTCAGTCTGGCCTTCCCCACCTTTGTCCCCAAGCGATCGCCCACTGTGGCAATGACGCCTCCCAGGATCAAAACTGCCAGAACTAGGACGAACGCAGCCGTAGACATTCAGTGCTTAATACCCGCAGCAGCAGTACATCCAGTGTAGAGGAGTCCTTGCTTAACCCCATGTTTGAGAGCTGAGCCGAGGAAGAGACGCCCTGTTCCCCATTGAACCAGACTGTGTTCCCAATGACAGCGTTCCCCATCAAGTAAACTGTTGGCTCAACGCCACCGGATTGTGAACCGTAATCTTTTTCTTGTGAATGGAAATCATCTGATCTTGACGCAGATCCCCCAACAGACGGGTGACTGTGACGCGGGTCGAACCAATGGCTTCTGCGATCGCCTGGTGGGACAGCTTCAAATCGATGGTAATCCCTTCTGACCCCGGCACCCCAAAATCCCGACAGAGAATCAACAGAAAACTCACTAAACGCGACCCCATATCACGGTGGGCTAGGGTTTCAATCATCATCTCCGTTTGCAAAATGCGGGAGGATAACCCTTGCAACATCAACATCGACAGTTCCGGGTCATCCTTCAGGGACTTCTCGACCTGTTCAATGGGCACCGAAAGCAGCTCCACGGGAGTAAAGGCTACCGCATGGTAAAACCGATCGGAGCGATGCCCCGTGATCAGAGAAAGCACCCCAAAGACACTGTTTTCCCGGAGCAGTGCCACCGTAATTTCTTCTCCGGCCTCATAGACCCTGGAAAGCTTGACCGCGCCCTTGACCAAAAAATAGACCCGCTCCGCTGGATCACCAGGGAAAAAGATGGTCTTGCCCCGCTCAAACGTCTCGACAACCGGCGGAAACGCGCCACTTGCCATTTTCCGAAACACGGTTGCTAACGGTCTATCTTGGGTCTCTACCATATCTCCGTAATACCTAATGGAAGCTGATGTCCTCACCACGCTTGACAGCTCAAACCCAATGATTGGTTATGGTCGTCATCAATCTGGGAAGTTAGCTCATGAGAGAAAACTGGCACACCCTCAGCGCTCTGTCATGATTTTAGGTCTCATGAGTTGTCAGCAGTTGCCATTCATCCCCCCAAAAGCGCTATTTTAGCACAGAGGTACTAAGGTCGGGTTGACTAACAAACGGGGAATGTCACAACACTTATACTGACTTCATTCCATGTTTTGTAGCTAAAGGTACAAAAAACCGTTACCTGTTAATCTCCTCGCTGCCGAACCCAGAAAAGTCCCTGGCTAGGATCACAAGATTGCGAGGAACGCTATATCCTACTAAAGCTGCAAATTCTCAGAATGTTGAGTTGAGACCCTGGAACCTGCCCGATCTCTTTCTACCGACCTGAATGATCCCCGTGTATTTGGTAATGAGTCTAACCCTGTGGCAGATTCCTTGGATCAATACATTCCTGCTATTCCTAGCTCTGAGTTCTGGTGGGGGAATGGTCAAAGCCCAGGGGATCAGTCCTTCGCCTCCCCCCGTTACTGTGGCTCACCCCATGGACAGACCCCTCTGTAGGGCTGATTTGGCAAGGGCAATCCAGGGAATTTTAGATCGTCCTCAATGGCACCGCTCTCGTTGGGGGATTTTAATTCAAACCTTGTCTCCCCCCGTGACCCTCTTCGAGCGGGACTCCTATCGATTCTTTATTCCAGCCTCTAACGTCAAGTTGATGACGACCGCCGCCGCCCTCCACCGTTTGGGTGCTGACTTTCGGATGCGGACAACGGTTCAACGGGTCAATCCAGCAACCCTGACCATTGCGGGTTTGCGTCCTGACGCTACGGTATTGCGGCTAGTGGGACGGGGTGACCCCAGTTTTACAACGGCAAACCTTCAGGACTTAGCCCAGCAACTGCGTCGCCAGGGTATTCTGCACATTGATCTATTGCTGTTGGATACCCACTACTTTCTGGGAGCGGCGATCGCTCCCAGTTGGGCTTGGGAAGACGTACAACTGGGGTATGGTGCCCCCGCTACCAGCTTGATTCTGAATCAAAATGTCAATTACCTTCGCTTAATGCCCCAAGCGGTGGGTCAGCCGCTCCAGATTACTTGGGAAGATGCTGCGGCCATGAATTTATGGCCCCTTCGCAATGTCTCCCAGACAGTGCCAGCCACCGCCGATGAGTTCATTGAGGTGCAGCCCCAGGGCGGGTGGCTGCAAATACGGGGACAGCTACGGGTGGGTGCCGATCCAGAGTTCATCGGTATTCCCTATCCAGACCCCGTGCAGCACTTCTCACAGCAGTTACGGCTGGCATTAGCAGCCCAGCAGATCACAGTAACACGCACAGAAATCACAGACACCCCCAGTGCCACGGCGGAACCAGAGGTGGGTGCCATCAGCTCCCCCCCCTTAGCAGCCTTGATCACCACAGCCAACCAGGACAGCAACAATCTCTATGCAGAGGTACTGCTCCGAAGCTTGGGCGCGAGTCAAGTAGCAACCGAGGCATCTACCGCCACCCTCGGACTGGAACTGTTGCAAGCAACCCTTACCCAGTTGGGCATCGACCCTGGCGGTTATCACCTTGTGGACGGTTCCGGTCTGTCCCGGCAAAACTTAGTCAGCCCCGTCGCCCTTGTACAAACCTTGCAAGCGATGGCGCAGTCACGAGAAGCATCGGTGTTTCTGGCTTCCTTAGCAACCGCAGGGGTGAACGGTACGCTGCAAGACCGTTTGCAACAGACATCAGCTCAGGGGGTTGTCCGAGGCAAAACCGGCACCTTAGAAGGGGTCTCCAGCCTATCTGGTTATGTTTTGGTACCGAATGCCATCCCCCTAGTCTTCAGCCTCATGGTCAATCAGTCTGAACAACCCACCGCAGCCCAACGTCAGGCACTCGATGAAATAGTGCTGCTTCTCACCCGATTAGGATCCTGCCCTTAAAGGTCTGAGTAGGGCTAATAGCCACCCTCCTCTTCATATTCCGGTGTTTTCATCTTTTCAGGGAGGTTGACCTTCGGAGGCTGGTACTGAGGTTCTTCATCGGCCCACACATCTTCATCGTAGGCTTCTGTATAGGCAGTTTCTTCAGGGGAACGACTCTCTATCTCATCATCGTAGTCGTAGTCATCGTCTTCTTCATAGTCTGCGTCGTAGTTATCCCGATCAACGGCTTCACTCCAGTTCTCCTCCTCTTCCTCTTCGGGGTAGTAGACTGGCTCAGCACGCTGGAGACGGGCAGGCTTGGGGGGAGGCTGGCGTTCTTCTTCTTCCCAGTCATTCTCATTCCACCGCTCCTGCACCGGGGTAACCGTGCGCAGGGACTGCTGGGTGGGGGTGCGTAGCGGCACCCCCGTGCCTAACTGGTTTTCTGGTCGGGCAATCGGGGTGAGATAGTCATCCGCTTCCTCCCGTTCCCAGGGAGGTTTACCCAGGCCAAACTTCTCAAGAATCCCCTCCGTGATTTGGCTGAGGCGCTCCTCCGCTCCTTCAAAGACAATCAAGCGATCGGGGCCACTGCTAACAATTTCATCCACCGGCAATTCATAGGTGCTGATCAACTTTTCTGGAATTTGGGGAAATCCCAGGGACGAGACAATCAGCGCCGAAATCTTGCCGTCATCAATATCAAATCGGAAGCCATGAACCCGCCCTAGGAGTTCTCCGGTTTCCGTAACGACTTCATTGCGAATTAAGCTGTTATAGGCCTCGGCATCGAGGTCGATAATGGCACTATCGTCGTCAACCAGGATGACATCCCCAATTTGGCGGATGCTGCTGAGGAGCATATACCGAGGAATTCCGGCGATCAGCCCGGTGAGGAGGTTGTCTCGCAGACCGATAGCCACAACCTCTCGTTGGTCAATATCAACCCACAGCTGGTTCACCACTCCCAGGCGCTTTCCTGTGTCACGAGTGATTACCTGGGTGCCTAGAAGGTCAGAGCGGTAGCAAATTTTTTCAGATGTCATTTTCGAGTCCTGGTCTCGAAGCCAATGGAAATTACTAGAATCATACAGAAGCAGCTTGGGGTTGCAATTGCAATCCTAAAACTTGAGTATAAGCTCCCCGTGCCTGCGTGACACCAATTGTCCGCTCTGCTGATTCCATCATGGGTCGTCTGAGACTCACCACAATAAATTGCGCCTGCTGCGCCTGCTGTTTGATCATTTTAGCCAATCGCTCTACATTTGACCCATCTAGGAACATATCGACCTCATCGAAGGCATAGAACGGGGAGGGTCGATAACGCTGCAAGGCAAAGATAAAGCTCAGGGCGGTCAGGGATTTTTCACCCCCAGACATAGAGGCGAGACGCTGGACGGGCTTGCCTTTGGGATGGGCAATTAAATTCAAACCACTGGTGGCGGGATCCTGGGGATCATCTAGTTGCAGGGAGCCGTCGCCATCGGAGAGGATGGCGAAAATTGACTGGAAGTTTTCGTTGACGGCCTCAAAGGCTTCCTGAAAGGCACGTTGCCGCAGGGTGGTAAAGTTCTCAATCCGCAGCAGCAGTTCGGTGCGTTCCGATTCCAGGGTGGTGAGCTTATCGCTGAGTTCTTGGAGGCGGGTTTGGGTGCGGTCATATTCTTCCAGGGCCAGCATATTCACGGGTTCCATGGCCTGGATGCGTTTTTGCAGCGATCGCAATTCTGGCTGGAGTTGATCTAGGGATAGGGTTGAGGGAATTTCCGGAAGGGGGTCGGGGAGTTCTGGCTGCAGGGTTTGCACTTGTACCTGGAGTTGAGTCAGTTGCTCGTGGCGCTGGTGCTGGGTTTCTTGGAGTTTTTGCCACTGCCACTGGGATTGTTGCTGGCTTTGCTGCTGCTCTCGTAATTGGCGTTCGACCTGATCGCGGGCTTGTTTGGCCTCTCCTAAGGTTTGCTCCAGGGTAGCGATCTCCCCTTGGGTCTGGGCGGCCTGGGTACTGACCGTAGATTGCTGCTGGCTCAGGGTGGCTGCCTGGTTGGATTGGTAAACCTGTTGGCTACGATAATCTTCCAGACGGGTTTGGGCTTGTTGGATTTTCTCCTGTACCAGCTGCCGCTGATTTTCCAGCTCTTGCAGGCGCTGTTCCGTGTTGCGCAGCACCAGTTCCCACCCATTGAGTTGAGCTTCCTGAATACGAATATTGGCCTGGATTTGCTGCCATTGGCTATGGGTTTGGGACTGCTCTAGCTCGGTGAGGGATTGTTGCCAGATTTCCAACTGCACTTCCTGGGTGGGAATGCTGTGATCCAGTTCCTGCAAGCGCGTCTGGGCTTGGGTTCGTCCCTGGTGGTTTTGGGAGAGTTGGCTGTGTAACTGGCTCTGTTGCTTCTGGAGTTGCTGGAGTTCGGATTGGAGTTGGGTGACTTGGCGCTGGTGTTCCCGTTGGTGTTGGCGGACTTCGATTAGTTCCCGCGATCGCTGCTGCACCTCGGCCCCAATTTGCTGGATGGCCTGTCCACTGCGGTCTAGAATTGCCTCTAACTCTTGGAGACGGGCGCTTAAGTCCCGGATCTCAGAAGACTCTGTTTCCGTAACCGTACCCAAGCGCAGGGTTTGGTTGGTGGGAGCACTCCCCCCCGTCATCGCTCCGGTGCTTTCCAGCAGATCGCCCCCAAGGGTGACCATGCGAAACTGCCCCAGATGGCGACGGGCGTTCTGTAATTGGTCAAACACCAGGGTATTCCCCAGAACGTAGGCAAAGATTGCCTCGTAGCGGCGATCGCAGGCCAGCAGATTCACTGCCAGGTCAACCATGCCCTCTAGGCGCTGCCAGGGTGGAATACTCAGGGGTTTAGGCCCTTGGATTTTATTCAAGGGCAGAAAGGTAACCCGTCCCGCCCGTTTTTGTTTCAGTAATTCAATGCCTGCGGCAGCTACCCCGTCATCTTCCACCACCAGATTGCCCAATCGGGCACCGGCTGAGACTTCTAAGGCAAGTTGATACCGGGGGTCAACCCGACCCAGATGGGCTACTAGGCCACAGACACCGGGCAATCCAGCTTGGAGAATCACCTTGGTGGCAAAAGTTCCCTGCCCCTCCTGAATCGCCTGGGCTTGGGCTTCTAACTTATCCAGTTGCCGCTGTTTTTCCCGTTGCTCTTGCACCAGGCGAGTTTGGGTTTGTTGTTGTACTTGCAAGGTTTCTTCAGCCAGCCACAGGGTCTCAGCGAGGGCGATCGCCTGAGCCGCCGTGGTCTCTTGGGCAGTAAGAACCGCCGTCAGGGTTTGCTGCTTCTGCTCCACCTCTTGGTCTAACCGCTGCCCTTGCTGGGTCTGCTCCTGAATTTGCCGCTGTAACTGATGCACCCGCTCCCGCAGTTGGGCCTGTTCCGTGCGTTGGGGGTCGAGGGTTTGCAGGAGGGTGGCAATTTGTTGATGCAGGGTCGTTTGTTGCTGTACCCAGACTTCCGCATGGGCGGCGGAGTTGCTAGCCGCTTCCCGACTGGTATGCAGCGACTGTTGGGCTTCGTCCCGCGATGCCTGGAGGGAGACCAAATCCTGGCTGGCGATGGTTTGATACTCCTGGGTGAGGTTTGCCAAGGTTTGCCAATGTTCCTGGAGTTCTCCCTGGGTTCGTAGCAGCAACGTCGCTGTCTCCTGGGTGGCGATGGTCAATTCCTCCTGTTGACGTTGCAGTTGCCGCAGCTCGGCCTCGTGGGTCGCCAGAGTCGCTTGCAATCCCAGATATTCCTCTTCTCCTAAGGCCCGGACGCGGTTGTTGAGTCCCTCTAGTTCCACCGTCGTCCCCTCGACCTGGGCCGAAAGTGCTGCCAGTTGACCGCTGAGGGTAGCATCCACCTGCTCATCGGCCTGGATCTGCGATCGCAACTGCTGCACCTGGGCCGCCAGTTGGCGGTAGCCAATCACCACTTCCCACTGGGATTTTGTCTCTAGCTCCGTCCGCAGTTTCTGATATTTTTCCGCTTGCACCCGATCCTGAGCCAAGCGATCGCGCTGTTCAGTCAATTCCCGCTCAATAATCCGACAACTTTCTTGGCGCTCTTTCACCGCATCGAGCTTTTCTTTGGCTTGGGTAATTTTGCGATCAAACGCCGCTACCCCTGCCAGTTCATCAATAATTTGCCGCCGCTCTCGGGGCGGCATGGAAATAATGCTGGTTACATCCCCTTGCAGCACCACATTGTAGCCCTCTGGGTAAATCCGCAGCTCATGGAGTTGCTCATGGAGATCGTTGAGGGTACACGGCTCACCATTGATGGCATAGGTCGAGGTATAGGTTCCCTGAGGGGTGACCCGTAGCTTCCGGGTCACACTCCATTCCAGAGACGGGGGGAGAGCCGCTCCCGGACTTGATGGTTCAGCATCCCCTAGCTCAAAGGTGACAGTAACACTGGCTTCCACCGTTGCCCGACCCCGGGTTGATTGTTGATGATTAACCAGATCGGGCAAGCGCTCCGCCCGCATCCCCTTAGAAGTAGACAATCCCAGGGCAAACAACAGGGCATCCAGAATATTAGACTTGCCGGAGCCATTGGGACCCGAAACCACTGTAAACCCTGGCAGCAGAGGAACCTGAGTCGCGCCACCAAAGGATTTAAAGTTACAAAGTTCCAGCCGCTTAATGTACACTAAACCGCTTGTAAAAACGGTTGCGTCCCCTACCAATGGCATCTGGCGTACAGGAATACTAACTCCTAGGGTTGCTGATTAGGTTAGCACGAGGACTCAGGAGTTGCCAGAAATGAGTCATTAAGTTACCCTTTGTGGTCATTGGGTGGCAGTGATGTCAGCAATTAATTCTTGTAACACTCCATCGGAACGATCGTGTTCGATCTGGCAAGTTCCGGCATTAGCATGGCCGCCGCCCCCATACTTAAACATCAGTTCTCCAATAAACACCTTCGAGGAGCGGTTGAAAATTGATTTACCAACGGCAAACACGGTATTTTTTGGTTCAATCCCGGTAGTGCGTAGATAGAAATATTACAGTGGGGATAC
Organism: Neosynechococcus sphagnicola sy1; assembly: GCF_000775285.1. NCBI lineage: Bacteria > Bacillati > Cyanobacteriota > Cyanophyceae > Neosynechococcales > Neosynechococcaceae > Neosynechococcus > Neosynechococcus sphagnicola. Next base: position 37,725 of record NZ_JJML01000017.1, read on the forward strand.
ATGGCATAGATCATAAATCGGTTGCCAGGATAGATGGGTTGCTCGTGGCGTAAATCTAAAACCACGAGCGGGTCATAGACCTGAGAACAGTGAACAATTTGGGTCTTGAAGCTATGTTCGTGTTCAAAGTAGAGATCAACCCGTTCCTTCACATCCGGTAGCTGCAAAATTTCATCAATGGTATAGGTTCTACAATACTCAACTAAGTCCATCATCAAATCATAGTTCGAGATCCGAAAGTCTTTAAATCTTCCGAGACCCGTCCTCGAATCCATGATGAAGCTGAGCAAAATCCAGCCTTTTGGCTCTAAGACTTCTTCAATGCTCAATTGGGCAGAGTCAGATTTATCAACTGCAGCCATCATTACTTCTGAGATTTGAGGGAAGCGCGTTGAGCCGCCAAAATGGTCATAGATTAACCGTGCAGTTGAAGGTGCCGAGGCATCAAAAACATGACCCTCTTTGTGGTAAATATCTTCATGGCGAATAATTTCACTCATGTGATGATCAAAAACCAAATGCGCTCCTGAGACGTAGGGCAAATTGGCGGTGATATCGTGGCTGGTAATTTCAATTTTGCCATCTTGCATATCTTTGGGATGGGCAAATTTGATCTCATTAATTAAATTTAATTCGCGGAGGAGAACTGCACAAACAAGTCCATCAAAATCACTACGTGTAACTAATCTGTACTGATTGGGATGCAATGACATAGGTACACCTCTAGATGCAGTCTGGCTCGTAAGACCTGGGTCACCAAATCTAGCAGATCTTCTGGGACCAGCGGGTGATTCCCCAACGGGGACTGGGCTGAACTAGGGTTGAGTATAGCGTTAACTCACCCCCCACAAACTTCCATTTGCAGCGATGATCAAGAAAGTGAGGACTCAGCACTGATCGAAGGATACTGATGGGTGATTCAGTAAATAACGGCATGGCAAATCCAGAACATCTGGCTCGACTACAACTCGGAACCCTGGCTTGGAACCAGTGGCGGGATGAGTACCCCGCAGTCTCTCCCAATTTAAGGGGGGCGAAGCTGTCGCAGCTCGATCTGTTCCAGATCAATTTATACAAAGCCAATCTGGAATGCGCTGATTTGAGTGAAACCAATCTGCGGGAAGCGGATCTTTGCCTAGCCACTTTGCTGGGTGCCAACCTTTCCCTGGCAACGTTACTGGGTGCTGATCTCAGTGGCGCAAATCTCGCCGAGGCCAACCTTCAGGATGCCTACTTTTGGGAAGCCAATCTCTATAAGGTGAATCTCTCGAAGGCTAACTTAGCGGGCGCTGACTTTTGGGAAGCCAATCTTGGCAAGGCCAATCTCTACGAGGCCAAGCTTGCTAGAACCCATTTAGAGCGAGCCCGACTCAAGGGAGCCACCCTACCCGATGGATCTTTGTATGCTTAGGGAGGGGGTGCATCCGTCTCAGCGACGGGCAACTGGCAGCAATCCCCTAGGAACCCCGGTGGCATGTGGCTAGAATAATGAAATAATTCTAAAACTCAAAGTCTCATTTGATATATTTCGACACGTGGGGTTGAGATATATTTGCTACTTCGGCTTCAGTCAACCCACTTGCCCTACCAGGAGCAACACCACCGCATGAATTCCCGTCATCCTGATCTCCAGCTTTCTCCGGCAGATACTGCTAAGTCCGGTGAATTGCCAGCGCGACGACAAGTTGATTCCCTCAGTACTGAGTTGTCCGCCTCGGAACCCTTCGAGATCACCGGAGACATCCAACGACCTGATAAACCCGAGGAAGCCTGTGGTGTCTTTGGCGTCTACGCGCCGGACGAAAATGTTGCCAAATTAGCCTATTTTGGTTTGTTTGCGCTGCAACATCGGGGTCAAGAGTCCGCTGGGATTGCCACCTTTGAAGCCGATGAAGTGCATTTGCATAAAGATATGGGGCTGGTGACTCAGGTTTTCAATGAGTCGATCCTGCTTGAATTACCCGGTTGTCTGGCGGTGGGACATACCCGCTATTCCACAACTGGTTCCAGTCGGGTTGTCAATGCCCAGCCCGCTGTGGTTCCGGCTCGGCTGGGGAAACTGGCCCTGGCTCACAATGGCAACTTGGTGAATACGATCTCCCTGCGGGAAGAACTCCTGAGGAGTCACTGTAATTTGCTAACTACCACGGATTCTGAGTTAATTGCCTTTGCGATCGCCCAGGAAGTCAATCAGGGGAAGGACTGGTTAGAGGGGGCCATCAGCGCCTTACACCGCTGTGAAGGAGCCTTTAGCCTGGTGATTGGAACGCCGGTGGGGTTAATGGGGGTACGTGACCCCAACGGTATTCGCCCCTTGGTAATTGGTGTGTTGCCCAAGACCCCGCTGACCCCAGTTCCACGCTACGTTCTGGCTTCAGAAACCTGTGCCCTGGATATCATTGGTGCCGATTATCTGCGGGATGTGGAACCAGGAGAATTGGTCTGGATTACGAATGAAGGATTGGCATCTTTCCATTGGACAAATCGCTCCGAACGCAAGCTCTGCATTTTTGAACTCATTTATTTTGCCAGACCGGATAGTGTCATGCTCGAAAGCGAGAGTTTGTATAGTTATCGGCGGCGATTGGGTGAGCAACTCGCGGTGGAAGCCCCGGTCATTGCCGATTTAATTCTGGGGGTTCCTGACTCTGGGATTCCGGCTGCCATTGGCTATGCCCACGCCTCCGGAATTCCCTATGCCGAAGGCTTGATTAAAAATCGCTATGTGGGGCGTACCTTTATCCAGCCCACCCAGTCGATGCGCGAGTCTGGCATTCGCATGAAGCTAAATCCCCTCAAAGATGTGCTGGTGGGTAAACGAGTGGTGATTGTGGATGACTCAATTGTCCGAGGAACCACCAGTTACAAGATTGTCAAAGCCCTCCGAGATGCAGGAGCCACGGAAGTTCATATGCGGATCTCCTCCCCGCCCGTGACCCATCCCTGCTTCTATGGCATTGATACCGATAATCAGGATCAACTGGTTGCTGCCACTATGTCCGTAGCTGAAATCCGCGACCAGATTGGAGTCGATACCCTGGCTTATCTCAGTTGGAAGGGAATGCTCAATGCCACTCAGGAAGATCCCCTGAGCTTTTGCTCCGCCTGCTTCACGGGAGATTATCCGATTCCAGTTCCGGAACGGGTCAAGCGCTCGAAGTTAATTCTGGAAAAAGCAGTCCTTTAAGCATGACCGATGGTCATTGGCAGCGCTGATCCTCGGACGCTAGATTGCACTCCGAGGATTGTGATTTCAGCTTGCACAGCCTGAGGGCCGAACTGCCCCGAGATAATTAGCCAGATAGGGCGAGAATATTTCGTAGATCAGGGTCAGGGGATGTCCGTGGTGCCAGAACAGGTAATACCGCCCCCAGAAAGGCCCTGGATCGCCAAAGGCGGCGGCTAAGGGAACAGAATTGCCGTAGTGTACACCCCTAATGTCACGGTAGAGTTCCGTGCGCTGATGGGCTAGGCTAACCCAGATGGGAAGCGATCGATTCTGGAGATACTCATCCACATGACTTGCCTCCCACCAAGACGTGGCATAGGCTAACCGTTGCCCAGAGGCTGTGCGTAGCCAAACCTGCCGCCGCAATCGTGGTCCTGGAATCATGTGGATGGGGTCTGGTGCATCATCGGGATTCATCCCAATGGGGGACATATCAATCACATCGACCTCCGTCGGTTCCCCCGTCAAGAGTTGTAGATGGCGAGTGGGAGACCCATCTCCGAGGAGCAGCATCTGCCAGGTAGGTGCTAGACGACTATGGGGTAAGCCAGTCTGAACCGCAGCTTCTCCCCCTTTCCATAACAGATCGAGGGCGAACCAATCGCGCTGTACCGGCACACTATTGAGAGGTTGAATCAGGGAAGTCAATGTTCTTTACAAAACTTTTTATCTTGATTATATAGTGCAGGTCAAATAGCCTAGAGCATTCTCAGACTGTAAACGCCGATTCTGGGAGATTGTCTGACCCGTCATCACCCAAAGCTTTGTAACGATGGCTATCAATGCTCTGGCAAGCCGGGCTTTTGGGAATTGGCAATGGCTGCCACAAATATTGAGTAAAGCTGACTCGACCCCTCGAATCAAACTCCACCCCTTCCTGTTCCAACAGCGATCTCTGGAGTGTATCTGCGCTATAACGCCAAGGCGATGCAGAGATTTTGCCTTGGACATTGATCACACGATGCCAGGGCACGTCTGTCGTTGTGATGTTGATTCGAAAAAGGGCATACCCCACGAGGCGTGCTTGTCCGGGCAGTCCTGTAAGGGTTGCCACCTGTCCATAGGTGGCAATGTTGCCCCTGGGAATCTGGCGTACCACCGCGTAGATAGCGTCGTAGGTAGACATATGTCTGTTGTGAAATTCAGGGCTGAATTCAGGTACACTAGTATTCTAGAAATTAGCGTCACCCACTGGCGGGTATAGTTTAGTGGTAAAACGAAAGCTTCCCAAGCTTTAGTTGCGAGTTCGATTCTCGCTACCCGCTTTTCGTCTACTTACGGTTCTAGCTCAGATTCAATTACCTGAGGTGCGCCTTTGGAGTCATATATTTCACCCATCCAGTGGGCTGCGTATGCCCCTGCCACCCCGATTCAAAACATCGATGTGCTTATTTGAAATGGTCAACTCGACCATCTTGTGCGCTCAAAAAAGTAACATGCTCCCCCGATCAAGGTTTTCGCCCAGCTTCAGGCCTTGCCGCGACTACAGCGATTATCTACCCCTGAATCAACCGTGAGAGAAGAATCTTCAGGTGATAATCTGTTGCTATGTATCAGTGTGACATTGCCAACAATCAGTCTGTGCTTGTAGCCGAGGAAACCCGTCTGGATTTCTCGGTGGTAATTCCAGCGTACAACGAAGAGGATGGCATCACTGCAACCCTGGAGCAGTTGCAGGAGCATCTGCAGAAGCAGTTGGGAGCGCAGCATAAGTACGAAATTATTGTGGTCAATGATGGCTCCACGGATCGCACGGGGGAGAGTTTTGCGATCGCGGACAGATGTCAGGGTGCTGGAACATCGTAGTAATCTTGGTTACGGTGCGGCTTTGAAAACGGGCATTCGCTATGCCAAGTATCCGCTGATTGTGATCACCGATGCCGATGGCACCTACCCCAATGAGCGCATCCCCGCGTTGGTATCCCTTGCCGCCACTGCCGATATGGTAGTGGGGGCCCGAATCGGTACTAATGTTTCCTACTCACCCATCCGCAGAATTCCTAAGTGGTTTATGGTGAGGTTTGCCCAGTGGGTCACCAAAACGTCAATTCCAGACCTCAATAGTGGTCTGCGGGTGTTGCGGAAAAGTGTGACGGAGCAGTTTCTCAATATTCTGCCCAACAGTTTTAGCTTTACAACCACGATTACGATTGCGATGCTGACCAGCAACTACATCGTTCACTATGAACCGATCGACTATTACCATCGGGTGGGCAGAAGTAAAATTAAACCTATTCGCGATACGTTGCGATTTATGCAATTGATTCTCAGAAGTGGCGTCTACTTTGCCCCGATGCGGGTTTTCTTCCCAGTTGCTGGTGTATTCTTTGTCGGGTTTTTGATCACCCTGTTTCAGGATCTGTTCGATCGCCACGACCTTACCGAACGCACGTTGATTCTGTTTGTTGCCTGGACTCAGCTCTGCATGTTTGCGCTCCTCGCTGACATGATTGATAAAAGAATAGATCGCCTCTGAGACAGCTGAACCCAAGGATTGTGATCGCCCTGCTCCTCCGGAGCTAGTCCAGTTTTTGACCATCGCCGTAGTCAGTTTAAGGTCCAAAGGGGACGATCCTCCATTCCTGGGCGGTGCCTCCATTGCACTGCCATAATTGCATGGGATTGCCGCTCCCCATCGTTCCTGAATCCTTCGCATCCAAACACAGACCCGTGGCTGCATTGGTGACGGAACCATTTCGGCGTACTTGCCAGCGCTGGGCATCACCACCACACTGCCACAGTTGGACGGGATTGCCATTACCATAGCGGCCAAAATCCTTGGCATCTAAACACAAATTGTTGGCCTCGTTGCTAATCAGACCGTTGCGTCTGATTTTCCACTTTTGAGCGACGCCGCCATTACACTTCCACAGTTGGACGGGATTGCCATTGCCATAGCGGCCAAAATCCTTGGCATCTAAGCAGGCGTTGGTTTTGTCATGGAGTATCAGGACAACATCACCCAGATTCTGAGCTTGTGCCAATCCGGCGCAGCTAGCCAACCAAAATCCACTGACTGTCAAAGCAGCCCATTTCGTCGGTTGAATCAGGGGTATTAAGGTAGATTTCTGCATTTTTACTTGAGGAAATTCTATGAAACCATCAAAAGACCGGGGTACATCCCTGGCTTTATTTTTGCATTTTCACCCGCATCAGAATAGTGCTGGGAGCCATGCTCAATTGGTGTGGCTGATTAGCAGTATGAATCTACGCTTTCTGGCAATCACAAAATTTACCTGTACCTGGCTTGTGGCATTGTCAAGATCTTCGATTCATACTTGGATAAAGCAACGCCCTCAATTCTTAGGGCTTCAAGCCTATGATCACCAAGGATTGTCCTTGTTCACCACCAGCTCACTATCCTAAGCCCCCTGAGTATTACAGCAATTCCTGTAATACTGAAACAGGATCATGGATTGGGTGCAATTGAGGAGAACCATCATCCGATGACAGGTCGTCAAGATACGATTTTTGAACGCTTTCTAACCCCGGTCTTTCGTCTGTTGATTGACCCAGAAGCACTGAGCCAACAATATGACAGCATCGATTGGCCAGCCGCCCGCGATCGCTTGTCCCAAGTAGGGTTAACTTACCCGGATTACTACTGTCGCCAGACTTTTCACGGCATCGAGGGGGGCTATTTGAATCCCAGCACAGCCGTTTCCTACGATCCGATTACCCAATATCTGCTGCCCCCCAGTGAACCGCTGGTGCGCCAAGGCTTCATTGATCAGATTCGGGTGCAACCACAACGGATTCTCGATCTAGGATGTGGCACGGGTTCCATGACCTTGATGCTGAAGCACGCGTTTCCCCAAGCTGCCGTAACGGGACTGGATCTATCTCCCTATATGCTGGCCATGGCAGAGTCCAAAGCCCAACTGGCAAATCTAGCGATTCAGTGGCGACATGGCGATGCTGCAACGACTGAATTCCCCGCCGCGTCCTTTGACTTGATCACGATTGCGCTCTTGTTTCAGGAAACCCCGCCCCTGGTATCTCGCCAAATCTTGCACAGGTGTCAGCAGTGGCTGAAGGTGGGGGGTGAGTTGATGATTCTGGAGGGAGGGCAGGGTCCGCTATCCCCGATGACGTGGCTCAACCCGATGTTTGCCGCCTCTGACCATCAGGACAATGGCGGCGGGGATCTGGAAGGTGGGATGATGGCTGCGGGATTTGCCGCAGTACAAACCATGGAGCACTGGTGGTTACATCAGATTACCCGTGGGGTGAAGCCACTCTCTGGGGCGGAACCTAGGGCAGCGGCTGTCGATGGGTTCCCTGATCCAGATACGCTGGATTTTGAAGGATGTCCGGCTCCGGCGGTTTGAAGGTTTGGCATGGTACTGAAGGCGGTTTTGTTTGATTTCAATGGTGTGATCATCAATGACGAGCGCATCCACCAGTCTTTGATTGAGCAACTTCTGATTGAGGAAAATCTGCGGCCTCTCTCTGGTGAATATCGGCGAATCTGCCTCGGACGCAGCGATCGCACCTGTTTGCGAGATTTGTTCACCGGACGGGGACGAGTGGTGACCGAGGGGATGCTAGATCAACTGATGGCCCGCAAAGCCGCAGCCTATCTCCAGCGACTCTCAACCTTAGAGAAGCTGCCGATATATCCAGGGTTGAGTGATTTGATTTTTCAGCTCCGGGCTGCGAAGTTAACCATGGCTGTGGTCAGTGGTGCCCTGCGATCGGAAGTCGAACTGGTGCTGCAACGGGCAAAACTAGCCTCCTACTTCACCCTGATTGTTGCGGGGGATGACATCCCCAATAGTAAACCCGACCCATCAGGTTACTTATTGGCGGTGGAGCGGTTAGCGGCAGCTATCCCCCAATTAGATCTCCAGGCAGGGGAGTGTTTGGCGATCGAAGATACCCCAGCGGGGATGCAGGCAGCTAAAGCAGCAGGGATGCAGGTTGTGGGGGTTGCCAATACCCTTCCCCTGCATATGATCCAACGTCAGTCCAACTGGGCCGTGGACTATCTCAATGATCTAGAACTGGAGCGTATCCAACACATTTATGCCCGGATGATGCCCCAGAATCCTGACTGAGGGCTATTCCCCTGCTGACAGGGGGTGAGATGTTAAGATCGTTTAGCCAAAAAACACTTGGGGAATTAGCTCAGTTGGTAGAGCGTGGCGATCGCACCGCCAAGGCCAGGGGTTCGAATCCCCTATTCTCCATCATAGGATAGTCCAATGTCATCCAATAAAATCTATAAAACCCTTTCACAGTAGAGATTTCAGCTTTTTTAGAGTCTTGTAAAGTCCAAGATTGTCTATTGTCATCCTGGGGGATTGGGGAGCAGAATTGGGGGCATAGTGAATGCTTAAAAAAGGCTGCCCCCATGCTCACTGATACTGAGATTCGCAATGCCCAACCCAGCGAAAAACCTCGACGGTTGTATGACTCTGGGGGGCTATACCTTGAGGTATCCCCCCAAGGGAAAAAAGGATGGCGGCTAAAATACCGATTTGGCGGCAAAGAAAAGCGGATTAGCTTAGGCATTTATCCCGATGTCAGCCTTAAAGAAGCACGGACTAGACGGGATGCTGCCAGAGCGACGCTTGCTGCTGGTATTGATCCGAGCTTGCAACGCAAGGCCAAGAAAGCAGCAGCGTTGCAACAGGCTGCAAATAGCTTTGAGCTGATAGCACGGGAATGGTTTCTCAGGTATTCCCCTACTTGGGCTAAAAGCCATAGCAAAACAGTAATTCGGCGGCTAGAAATGGATATTTTCCCCTGGCTAGGGGTTAGAGCGATCTCTGAGATTACTGCCCCTGAATTGTTGACAGTTATCCGTCAGGTAGAAGGACGGGGGGCACTGGAGACAGCCCATCGGGAACTTAATATCTGTGGTCAGGTGTTCAGGTATGCGATCGCAACGGGACGGGCTGAGCGTGACCCTTCTAGAGATTTACAGGGAGCTTTACCCCCAGTTAAGACCAAGCACTTAGCGGCGGTGACTGACCCAAAACGATTGGGAGAGTTGCTACGGATGATGTACGCCTACCAGGGCGGATTGGTTGTGCGTTGTGCCCTACGACTAGCTCCATTGGTATTTGTTAGACCGGGCGAATTGCGTTCTGCTAAATGGCCAGATATTGACCTTGAGAAAGGTGAGTGGCGATATCTGGTGAGCAAAACACAAACAGAGCATATTGTTCCTCTCAGTCGGCAAGCCGTAGAGATTCTCAAAGAATTACACCCCCTAACCCAACATAGGGCTTACGTCTTTACTAACCCCCGATCTCCCCAAAGACCTATGAGTGAGAATGCGGTACTTGTTGCAATGCGAGCGATGGGGATTGAGAAAGATGAGATGACTGGGCACGGTTGGAGAGCAACAGCACGAACCCTTTTAGATGAGGTGCTAGGTTTCCGACCGGAACTAATCGAGCATCAACTTTCCCATGCAGTCAAAGACCCATTGGGAAGAGCGTATAACCGAACAACCCATTTGGAAGAGAGGCGAAAGATGATGCAGTCATGGGCAGATTACCTGGATCTGTTGCGAGGGGGCTGCAATGGCAATTAATTGGAGAGCTTATGATCATATCCCTTTGTTTGAGATTTATCAGGCAGCCTACCTGTGGGTGGAAATGGAACCTATACATAGAACCCATGCAGAACTCGTAGTTCACTTAGATCCAGGGGTGGAACAAATGATGGTACTGATTATTGAAAATACAGGGGGACATTATTGTAAGGGGACTCCTATACTTATGCAATCTTGTGCTAAGAGGCGGGTTACACGTCAGTCATTAATTCAAATGGCTCAAAAATTGGGTGAAAAACCCAAGTTTTTGTTCCCAGAAACTAGAGATGAAGATGAGGGTAAAGCCAGGAATAAAGCTGACGTTAAATCAATTGCTGATGTTGAATCAATTGTGGATGTCAAATCAATGACTGAACCTGCTCTAAATCGAGATAAACCCCTTGATCCAAGAAAGAAGAAAACCTATCTGTTGCTCATTATGGCGCTCTGCAAGAAATCTGGGATTGACTTCAACGAACGTGCAGTCTCAAAGACTTTGGTGGGGATGATTAATCGTATCGGCGGGAGACGAACGGAGGCAACTATCCGCGAAATTCTGGAGGAACTCAAAGCTTTGGAGCGCGAACTGGAACCGTGAATAGAGTGATTTAAATCACCGGTTAGTTCCTATTTTCTATTTTCTTTCCTCTATAGCGCTATCCATCAAGACGGATGGCAGAGGATTGTTTTGTCCGAATTTGGAGTGACTCAAATGGTGATGCCTGAAACTGCCTACCTGCGCATTAAACAAATCCTTGGAGATCGCACCACCAACCCCCCGATTCCGCCAATCATCCCAATCGGGAAGTCGAGCTGGTGGCAGGGCGTTAAGACGGGACGCTACCCCCAACCCCTTAAACTCGGCCCCCGCACCACTGTTTGGAGAGCTAGCGACATTCAGAAATTGCTGGACAATCCCGAGCCTGCAAAAAAATAGGCGACGCCGGATCAGGGCAATCGCCAAAAAAAATCAACAAATTCTTAGGAGTATTCTAACGTGGATGATCTTTCTTTCAAAGCCAATGAATATCTCGAAGGACGGGGTATCTCTAGTCCAACACTCTCAGCACTTGGCATCCACTGGCTTAGCAATAAGGATGCCACCAAAGACCGCTACGGATATGGCAAGCTAGCCATCAGTCCTGATGGGGCGATTGTGTTCCCCCTAGAATCTTCCAAGGAAGCTGTGACGGTTATCTCGATAGCTCGAAACTATTACGCAACAGCAGAGAGCCAGATTCAGCACCTAGAGGCAATAAACAGCTATCGGCAGAGCCAAAGATTGCAGCCTGTCAAACGGACTCCCAAATATCTTTTGCCCTATGGAGATCGGGCTAAGGGTAAAGTCTACGACCCTTACGCGCTTCTGAATCCAGGCTGTGATAAACCCGTCCTCTTTGCCACGGAAGACATTATCGGGACGATTAAGGCAGCTCAGCGGGGTGTCCGAGTCCTGAGCACTTTTGGAGTTTGGCTAGGCACTCGCGAGGATCTAGCGAATTGTGAATCCGACGACTGGCAACATGAATTAGCGGAGCTATTCCCGACCTTCATGGCTGACAGCGATGCTCTAGAAAAGCCTTCTGTCACTGGGGCTTTAGTGAGAGACGGGTTTGTCCTCGATGTAAGGGTTGGCTGCTTCCCTGGTATTCCGGGTGAGCCTCAAGCCAAGGTTGGTTTGGACGAGTTTCTAGACGCAAACCCCCATGCAACAGAGCAGGAACTAGCCCAATCGGTTGAGGATAATTCCGCTGACACTCTCACCTGGTTGGAGTCCACCCTACCGGGATTGATTGAAACGCTAAGGGAACGGGGTCACAATCCGACCGCAGCCTCTAAACTTGCTACCCCAGTCATAAAAGCCGCGATCCGTGAGCTGTTGCGACATCAAGACATCCGAGATCTGCGGGTTAGCGGTTTCTACAAGAGTGTTCTAAAACCATTGGGTATCACCCTGGAGATCCTCAAACCAGAGGAGCGGGCTGTCAAAATCGCCTCAGGCGAGATGGAGGTACAAACCGCGATCGCAGAGGTGATTATCGACCTGGTTAGACGAGAGTGTGATCTATTCCACGACTCGGAGCAGGTTGCTTACGCCGATCTGATTGTGGACGATTGCCGTCATACTTACCCTCTGCGGTCGGTTGATTTTAAGCGATGGGTGGCCCGTCGGCTTTATGAAGAGCACGACAAAAGCGCCAATAACGAAGGTTTTCAGGCAGCTAGAAATACGCTGGAAGCCATTGCCTGTTTTGACGGCACCGAGCGTAAGGTCTGGCTGAGAGTGGCCCAGGATGGTGGCAAACTCTATCTAGATTTGGCGAATGATCAATGGCAAGCCGTTGAGATTGATGCTAAGGGCTGGCGGCTGGTGGATCGCCATCCAGTTCGATTTATCAGACCCTCAACCATGGGGGTACTGCCTACTCCTATTACAGGCGGCAATCTGGACGAATTACAGGAGTTATTAGGGGTTGAGGACGATGCTTGGGTACTTCTGATAACGTTCCTGCTTTACTGCTTCACCACCGGCCCGACGTTCCCAGTATTGTTGCTGGCAGCCAGTAGGGGCAGCGGCAAAACGACGATCGCTGAATTCCTGAAAAGCCTGATTGACCCTGGCAAAGCCCCCTTGATTGGGTTAACTGCTGATCACCATAAAGCATCTGTGGCAGGGGCTAGACGATGGATGCTTTGCTACGACAACATCTCAGCCATCAACCTAGAACAGTCTGATTTATTGTGCCGATTGGCTACAGGATTTGGGTTCAGCACTCGGACGCTTTTCGAGACGGATGGCGAAACTGTTTTTGAGCTGGCCCGTCCCCAAATTCTCACAGCGATTGATCATGTTGTTACCCGCGATGACCTCAGCGATCGCTTACTCATGGTGCAATTGCCAGCGATCGATAAAGCCAAGCGTCTCAAGAAAGCTGATCTCGACGCCAAACTCGAAGACTTACGCCCGAAGCTACTAGGGGCACTCCTAACCGCTCTCTCTGAGACTTTGGCAGAGCAACCCCGCATCAATCCCTCAGAACTGCCCCGGATGGCGGACTATGGGCACTTTGCCATTGCTGCTGAAACTGCATTAGGGCTTCCAGCGGGGGAGTTTCTACGGGTGTTTGATGCCAACCGGGAAGCTTCTAGGCAGGTAGTTCTGGAGTCCTCGCCCTTGGCTGAGGCGATTCAGGCAATGATCACCAGGGATTACGAGTTTAAGGGAACTGCCAGTGTCCTTCTCAAGAAACTCGAGGAATTTGCTGAGGAATCCGTGGTGAGGTCGCGGTTCTGGCCCAAAGCCAGTAATACACTCACCCGTCAGCTGAACCGATTGAAGCCTGACCTTGAGGCCGTCGGCATTTTGATTGACTCCATCTTGGAGGGAACTGGAAACGACCGTAGTCGCTTAATTTCTATCCATAAATGGGAGGTGCTACATGAGTTCTAGTCCTCCTGTTGGTGCAATTGCGTTTGGTAAATCCGGCGTCCCCTGCAAGGTCATAGAGTGCCATTCCCGCCGTATAACCTTGCTCTGCCCTAACCAGTCTCCAATCTACGTGGAACCCTCAGCGATCGTCCGTTGGGAATATTGCGCGGACGGTAGAGCAGAAAGCAAGGAAAAAGTATCGATCCAATCGATCCAAACTAGAAATGACGGACTAGAATCCCTTCCTGACAATGCTTTTGAGCTGATCGATATTGATCCAAAGTATCGATCCAGTATCGTTCCAGAATCCAAAGTATCGATCCAGAATGCGAATACCGTTCCAGGTATCGATCCAGATAAAACCCTTACCCAGAAAGGAGTTCAGGAGTCTTGGAACGATTGGATCGATTGGAACGATATTTTTACGCCACTTTCTGGTCAGGCAAATTCTGAAAACTTTCAGCCCAATATCTACCGACCTCACCCTGGCAGCATTGCCACTCCGGTCACTCAGCGAGTAGCGGACGTGCTGAGCTTCACCGCTCCCAAGTGGTGGACACCTTGCAAGATCGCCCGTTTGCCCTACATGGGTGGGGCAAGCATGGAGCAGGTCAAAAATGCCTGCAAGCGATTGCGGAGACAAGGGGTGGTTGAGTGCGAAAAGAGAGGGAAGGAGTTTCTTTGCCGATCAACCGGGGGCGGCTGGTGATGGCTAGGCCAAAGAAAAGTGAAGAGAACATCCACTCAGCCGCACGCCGTGAGGATTGTGTCAAGATGGGCAAAAAGTATGGATGGGAATTGAAGCGAGTCAAGGACAATGGCTCTGACATCTTGCCCAAAGATTGCATCTTTGAAGGTGAGCAAGTCTCGTTTACCGATATGTGGAACGACAATCAGGAGTAACCCGATGGAAATCTACGATCACTTGGCCAATAAAGAAACCCTGATCATCTATATGACCAAGGATGAAGGAGTTGGTATTCCCTTGTCTGGTGGGATGCTCACACAAGGGTCTGATACCCGCATCCTGCAAGATTCCTATGATTACCGACCAGTTCATAAACGAACGGTGAAGATTGGTGAACGGCTAACCTGTAGCTCTGTGGTGTCTAGCCTGCAACGTCGCATACTACCGACTGACTGGGTAGTAACCTCGGTGGAAAGCTATGAACCCACACAGGATGTACCAGGGTTCAGGGAAGTGACGATCGCCTACTGTGAACGGCAACCGCTCACGCTGGAAGAATTCAAGGAATGGGTCTATGACACTGGGGTAACCGTATCTGCTGATTCCTTTGGTGGGGATGAGGCGGCATACCAAGCATGGCAAGACAGCCAGAAGGAACCTGTAGTGACAGGGGTGGGGTAATTGTGAATGTCCTTATGACTATGAATCGGCTAGGCATATATGTGGAAAGCGATCTGCTTATTCCAAGGCAGGTGGAAGCGGTACATCTTGTTATCAGTAGAAAGGAGGACATTACATGAGTAGTTGGAAGTCCCTAGTTGCAATCGCCTGTGTGATTAACGCAGTAGCTACATCCCCCACTCACTCTGAAGCAGTGATAGTTAACGTTCCGAAGATTGCGGGCAAGAATCAAGCTCAAGTCTCAAAAGTTATTGGAAAACCGAAATCATGCAAACAGTCTAAGTATGGCCGGAAATGCATTTATACGAAGGCTGATACTGAGATAGTTTTTATTAAAGGTAAGGCAGATTGGATAACCATTAACAAAATGCCAGGTGCAAAATATGACAAATCTAGCCTTGCTTTACTTGGCTTCCCTGTAAAGACACCAACATTTGCGAACTTAAATGCTATGCGTTGGGGAAATATTCCAGGTTTCCTAGAAGTGTCATTTTTCCCTGAGGGTTCTTCAATATCTTATGCATACATTAAGACCAAGACAGAATGATTTCTGCGGATTCAATCTGTGGCTTCTTGGGTATGAATTTAACCTTGGCTACTGGATGCGACCGGGGTTAGTTCATCATGTATCATCGTTCATTTTTCAGCAGGTGGATTAATGAAATTATTTCAACACTTGACTAGCGTTTTATTAGGCATTGTTGCCGCATCATCTATGGTGTCTGCGGGTATTGCTGGGGGTGCATTCTCTAGTCAGCAAATTTGCAAGGCTGGCATTGCTGTGTTGATGGGTCGCAATCCAGCGATTATGAAAGTGGCTAAAACACAGGGCAATGTTATTCATCTTTCCTATGTACGCCAAGATGATCGAAAGAAATTTAGCTATCGGTGCAAGGTTGAAGGCTCGCAGGTGGCATTGGAGATGTCAGCATGACTGGGTTCTCAGCCGATATTGTTAGGGCGAAAGGATACAAACATACTATGACTTACGACTGGGATTATTGGCGGTATAAGTACGTGTCTGGGGATGACTCGCTGGAATCCCTCGCACTGCACCCAACTGCACCACAAATCGACACTCTTAAAAAACGCTCTTCAAAAGAATCATGGCCTGAGCAGAGAAGTGAATTTAGGATTAAAAAAAGGCACTGTAGTGCAATCTGACCCGGCTGCAATCCAGGCAGCAGAACAGGTGGGGGAGCTTATCAATGCGGCTGAGATCCTCAAACACCAGGCGCATATGGCTAAGAAGTTGCAGGATGCAGGGGAACGACTGCTAGAGATCCTTGAGAGAGAACCCGATCGCTGGAAACCCTCTGACGCGATCGCCGCCATCAGACTAGGGGCAGAAATTGAGCGGCAGCTCGTAGGGCTATTGCCAGGGGGAGAACAGGGAAGCCAGAAACTCACTGTAGAGGTTGTCGCTGAGACGGTTAGGCAACTCTATGGACTGGAGATAGATAACGACGCTAGTTGAGTTACCTCTGGTTACCATCGTTTACCGTAGCGTGTAAGATAGTAGGTAACTGTAGTAACCAGGGTAAACGACATGGCTAAGACTGCGATCGCTGCAAAGATACCGTCTGAGTGGAAGCAGAGCATTGATGAGATGTGCCAGCTATTGGGGATAACTCCGAGCAAATGGGTAGAGGGGGTTATTGGTGAGGCTCTGAAGAGGGACAACCCTGACACGGTTAGGAGTTTGGATAAGAGATTAACAGCCCAGATAGAGGAGCTTAGATCTGAGTTGGGGGAGTTCAGCGCTTGATTGCCCAACGGGGAAGCAGTCAAGCAGGTTTACCAGTGTTACCAGCGTTTACTCAAGAGTTACCAGAGGTAACACTGGTAACTCTTGAGCAACCACACCCCGGCTTCACTCAGCGCCAGGTCTGCCAGATGTATGGACTCAGCGCTGATAATGCCAGTCGCCAGAAAGGATTCCAGGGCGATTCTCCGGGCTACATCAGGAATGCCACGGGCGTTGACTGGGTTGTGCAAAAACAGGGCATGAAGAATCTCTACTTCCCCCCGGTGGGATGGGTGCCCCCAGAAGGGGAATAAATATGCTGACTGTGCAAAAGTCTAATTCCCTAGACGAGTTATTATTCTCTGTATTATCGTGTTTTCAATTACTGTAAATGGCAAGAGGAAATCCTAACCCCGTGCAGACGGATGAGCTAAAAGCAAAGTGGTTCAAGCGAGACGATGACTCAAAGGAACCCTTAGCAAGTCAGCTAACTTGTGTCCGCTTAACCAAGAGTGTTCATGCGGCAATTCAGGTTCTCCCCAGTAAATCCGCATGGCTCCGAAGGGTGATCGGTGAGGCTGCTAGGCGAGAACTAATGATTAATACAAGTGAACCAGAGCCAGCGATCTCAGCCCTCCAGCCAGAGAAGCCAGCCCGTAAGGGAAAAAACGTGAGGTGATGAGAATGCAGAGTGAGAACCGAGAACCGACCCTAGGAGACGTGCTGAATGAGTTGAGGTCGTTTAAAGCTGATGTAGACCAACGGTTTACCAAGCTTGAAGCTGATGTCAAGGAAACAAACATCAAATTTGATGCCTATGTGAAGGCCAGCGATCGCTTATTGGGGGTTGCAACCACGATCATCATTACCGCTGGCACTGTCACAATTTTGAGTCCCTTTGTTCAGTCTGTTGCACCTGCAATCCGATCGTTTCTCGGTAGCAATGCAGGGTAGATATACTCGTTCCTGGTCTATTTAGTTGACCAAGGAAAACTGAATCTTTGAGAGCAGCACAACAAGTTTGGGGGCACAATTGGGGGCACTCAAAAGATTCCTATGAGATAAAAGCTAGTAAAATCAGGCATTTATAGACTTTATTCTATGTCCCTATTCTCCATCATAAAAAGGTTATGCCCAATGCCGATATTGTGGCGGATAGATTTCATGATACAAAGCTCATCAATAGGCATAGTCACCAAAGCCAGAACTCAACCCATTGTCATCGTTGTTATAAGCGATTCGGTCGTTAGTCGAGTTTAAGGATGGACGCAAGGGCTTTTATAGCGATCAGGGGGGGAGGCCGTTGACCCAGTTCAAGGCTCCGGTGGATAGGGGCGCAACACCTGCTGAAGGTATTGACCAGTATGGGAGTGGGGATTGGTTGCCACCTGTTCTGGGGTGCCTACTGCCACGAGTTCCCCGCCGAGATCGCCCCCCTCGGGTCCCAAATCAATAATCCAGTCAGCACAGCGGATGACATCAAGATTATGCTCAATCACGAGGACAGAATTGCCCTTATCCACTAACCGCTGCACCACATCCAATAGCTTGTGGACATCATAAAAGGACAATCCTGTAGTGGGTTCATCAATTAAGTAGAGCGTCTTACCTGTAGCTCGCCGCGACAGTTCCGTAGCCAACTTTACCCGTTGAGCTTCTCCCCCCGAGAGGGTGGGGGCGGTCTGCCCTAGCTGAATATATCCCAGACCCACATCTACCAGCGTTTGCAGGCGATTGGCAGCCTGGAGGATATTTTCAAACAACGTCAGGCTTTCTTCCACCGTCATACTGAGGACATCGGCAATGGATTTCTCTTTAAATTTCACCTGGAGGGTTTCTCGGTTATACCGGGCTCCCTTACAGACTTCGCACTGGACATAGACATCTGGCAAGAAGTTCATTTCAATGACATTCACCCCCTGCCCACCACAGGCTTCACAGCGTCCCCCTTTGACATTGAAGGAGAACTGACCGGGTTTATAGCCTCGGGCTTTAGCCTCGATGGTTTGGGCGAAAACATCGCGAATGATGTCAAACACTCCGGTGTAAGTTGCTGGATTAGAGCGGGGAGTGCGCCCGATGGGGGATTGATCGATGACGATCGCCTTGTCGAGGGCATTTAAGCCTTCGATGGCATCCAGATGCTTCGGGAAGGGGACTTTTTGACCAAAATGGTGTTGCAGAGAGGGGTAAAGCAGTTCATTAATCAGGGTAGATTTTCCTGAACCAGAGACCCCTGTGATGCAGACCAGCTTCCCCAGAGGAATGTCAACATCGAGATGCTGGAGATTATTGCGATAGGCAGTTTTTCAGGCGTAAAGCACGGCCATTGCCCTCCCGTCGCTGGGCAGGGGTGATAATCCGCCGTCGGCCCGACAAATAGGCACCGGTGAGGGAGTCTGGTGCTGACAACACTGCCGCCAGTCCCCCCTGGGCAACAATGCGACCACCGTGAACCCCCGCACCGGGGCCAATATCTACGAGATAATCGGCGGCCCGAATCGTTTCCTCGTCGTGTTCCACCACAATCAGGGTATTGCCCAAATCCCTTAAGCGGGTGAGGGTTCGGAGTAAGCGTCCGTTATCTCGCTGGTGCAGCCCAATGCTGGGCTCATCCAGAACATAGAGCACCCCGGTCAGTCCGGCTCCAATTTGAGTCGCCAAGCGAATCCGTTGGGCTTCTCCGCCGGAGAGGGTCATGGCGGTGCGATTCAGGGTGAGGTAGTCCAGTCCCACATCCAGGAGGAATTGCAATCTGGCCTTGATTTCCCGCAGTACCAGATCCCCAATCTGCGCCTGCCGACTGGTGAGTTGAACGTTGTGAACCCGGTGCAGGCACTCGCGAATCGGGACACTGGTGAGATCGAGCATGTTGTACTGTCCCAAGCGCACCGCCAGGGCTTCTGGTTTCAGGCGTTTACCCTCACAGACTTCGCAGGTTTGATCAACCAGGTACTGCTCTAGCCTTTGCTTGTAAGCCTCGGAGTTGGCTTCATTGTACTGACGCTGCAAAATCGGAATCGCCCCTTCATACCGGCGGTTATAGCCCTTCCCCTCGCGATAGCGAGAATCAACATCAATCCAGATTTCTTCCTCGGTGCCGTACAGCAGTAGCCGTTGTTGCTGGGGAGTCAAGTGTTTCCAAGGGGTCTGAAGATCAAATTTATAGGCCTTGCCCACACTGTAGAGCAGCGAAAAATAGTAGGAATTATCTTTGTCTGACCAGGGGGCGATCGCGGCGTAGACGGGCAAATCTTGATTAGGGACAACCAGTTCCGGAGAGAACGCCCGCAGGCTTCCCAACCCATGGCAGTGGGGACAGGCTCCGTAGGGGGAGTTGAAGGAAAACAACCGGGGGGATAACTCCTCCATCACCGCCCCATGCTCCGGGCAGGCAAAGTTCTCTGAGAACACGAGGTCAAGGGGGGGAGAGACGGGGGCAGCCAGATAGGCAATCTCGGCGGTTTCAGCCACTTTGGGCAGGGTCATGAGCGGCTCTCCGGGATTGATCATAGCCTTGGGTATCTCCTGGGGCAGGATGCTAATCACCGCCACGCCCCCTGAATGGCGGAGACAGGTGGTGAGGGAATCCACCAAGCGCTCTTCCATCAGGGGCTTCTTCACCAGCCGATCGACCACAATCTCAATGGTATGCAGCTGGTTTTTATCCAGTTCAATGGCATCACTTAATTCCCGGACTTCGCCATTAATACGAATCCGCACAAATCCTTCAGCAGCTAAACTGGAGAGCAATTTACGGTGGGTGCCCCTTTTTACCCCGGACAACGGGAGCCAGAATTTGAAACCGGGTGCCCTCAGGCAATTCCAGAATGCGATCGCACATTTGATCAATGGCTTGGGGAGCAATGGAGCGATCGCAGTGGGGACAGTGGGGTTCTCCAGCACGGCCAAACAACAACCGCAGATAGTCATAGATCTCCGTCACCGTCCCAACAGTGGAGCGGGGATTGTGGGAGGTGGATTTCTGATCAATCGAGATCGCCGGACTCAAGCCTTCAATGGCATCCACATCCGGTTTATCCACCTGGCCTAAAAATTGGCGGGCATAGGCACTCAAGGACTCGACGTAGCGGCGCTGCCCCTCGGCAAAGATAGTGTCAAAGGCCAGGGATGATTTGCCCGACCCTGAAACGCCGGTAAACACAATTAGGCGATCGCGGGGCAGTTCCAGATCGATATTTTTCAGATTATGCTGCCGTGCCCCCCGCACGCGAATAGACTGCTCCGCTTTAAGGGTGAGGCGATGGGACTCATCCAGGGGGAGATGATGGCTCACCCCGGAAGCTTGGGAGCTTGGGAGTTCCTGACTGGTTGTTGTGTCAGCGGGGTTGGACATAGGGCAGGGCAAGACATGGTTCTTAACAATCTTATCGCTAGGATTCCGATTGCAGAGACAACGTCGTGACTCTCCCACTGAAGATCCAGAACCCAATTGTCATTCTTCAATCGCCGTTTCCCAAGTTTTAGCTGCCCACCCAGGACGGATGCGATCGCAGATCAACTTAGGTGCATTGGGTGTTGTTAGTATCATTTCTTCAATGTTATGGTGCATGGTTTTGCAAATTGCATCCAGCCGCAAATCATTGTCATCATGACCGAACGGGTTCTCAATTTCGAGGCCGATTTCTTCAACGCCAAACAACATAAAGCTGACTAAAAAGACCAGTGGCCCCGTCAACAACTCTAGTTCGTGCACAATCCCTAAGGGCATCAAAAAGCAGTAAATCAGCAACAACTGTTTCAGATGAATGTTATAGGCTAGGGGCATGGGTGTTCTCAAGATCCGTTCACAGACCCCCAGGGTATCCACCATCCTGCCTAGAAGCGAGTTGAGTTGAGTGGATTGGTAAATGTAGACTCGTCCAGTTTGATACTGCTGCTGGAGATAATCCTCAATCCAGACTGCAATGCGGAGCGGTGGGCAGGCTGATGCTTGCAGTTGCAAAAAATGTTCAGGGGGCACCAGTGCCTCCACTTCAGCATCGACCGCTTCATGGCGCAAATGTAGCTTCATCGCAACGGAAAACGCGACCAATAACCTTAGATTCAGGGCTTTTTTTTTCATGATCTCCTTCCTCCTGTTCCTCAACGAACACCCAAATTTGGCGAGCCAGATTTCGTACCGTGTTAATCAGGTCACCCCAGGCTTTGCGACCCTCCCAAAATCGTTCGTAGGCGGTGTTGGTGCGAAAGACAAGGAGTAAGCCCAGAACCACGCTGGGAACGACATTCCCTAGAGCGGGTATCTCAATCTGGATTCCCCCGATATGAACAATTGAGATCAGAATCCCCAATACACCACAAAGCAACGCTCGGGGGAAAACAGCCGGAAGGATTGATCCCCTCATTTGGATTGCTAGCTGGAGCCACTGGAAGGTTTTCATCGATATCATGGGCTGGGGTTTCGCTGGACTCTCGTTGACTACGGTAGGCAAAACTCAAGACAAAAATCAAGTGCAGCTTCAGTCCCCCTGAAGTGGTTTATGATCTGGGGTTGGTGTTCTGCTTATTTGGGGATGCGCTCTGTGAAGATCCTTCCAGCCCATTGGCCGTCTCTTCGGTCTCTCTTCTGGACTGGGCCTGTGTTGTTGGTCATGGGCTTATCTGCTGGCTTTGTCTCTGGTACCTGGGGGCCTATCGTCCTAGGTCTACTGACACCTGGGATGTTTATCTGTAGCCTATGGCTCTGGTTCCAGGTGACGGGGCAGCGCTTTTGGAGCCAACGTTCTACCCAGGTGGGGGGCAATGCCCTGGTGGCAACCTTGGCAGTTTTAGTGATTCTGGGTTTGGTCAACTTTCTAGGGGTTCGGTACGACACTCGCATTGACTTGACCGAAAAGCAATTGTTCACCCTCTCTCCCCAATCACAACAGGTTGTCAAAGAGCTGAAGCAACCCGTAAAAGTCTGGGTGTTTAGTGGGCAATTGACATCCCCCGATCGATCACTGTTAGAAAACTTTCATCGTCAGAACCCGACACAATTTAGCTTTGAAGTCGTTGATCCTCAAGCTCAACCGGCTCTGGTGCAGAAGTTTGATGTCAAAGAATTCGGTGACGTGTTTTTGGAATCGGGCAAGCGGCGGCAGTTTTTGCAGTCCGTGCGGGAAAATCGTCTGTCTGAGTCCAAACTGGTCAATGCTCTGGCACAACTGAATAATGGTCGTCAGACCCAGGTCTATTTCCTCCAAGGTCATGGCGAGCATTCCCTTGAATCGGGGCAAGGTGCGTTCTCAGCGGCAGTCAAAGCCCTAGAAGCCAAAAGTATTCTCAGTAAACCGCTGAATTTGGCCGTCACGGGCAAGGTTCCAGGGGATGCCTCGGTGGTAGTGGTCGCTGGCCCCCAGCAAACGTTATTAGAGGGGGAAGCCAAAGCTCTGGAAGCCTATCTGAAGCAGGGGGGAAATTTACTGTTGTTAATTGACCCCAATACCAATCCAGGCTTAGAGACCCTGCTCAAAAGCTGGGGAGTAACCTTAGACAATGCCATTGCCATTGATGCCTCGGGGAGGGGGCAGTTGGTGGGGTTGAATCCAGCGGCTCCCCTGGTGACCCATTATGGAGATAGCCCGATTACCCGCGATTTTGGCAATAACACCTCGTTTTATCCCCTGGCAAGACCCCTGGAAATCACCCCCGTTGATGGCGTCAAATCCACTCCTCTATTGCTGACGAATGAGCAGAGTTGGGCAGAAACGGATCTCCAAAGTCAGGACTTGAAATTTGATGCCAATGCCGATCGCCGGGGGCCTTTGATCTTGGGGGTGGCCCTCAGTCGTCCGGCAACTTCCTCTTCCTCCCCCAGTCCAGCAGCAAAACCAGGGGCGACCCCCAGTCCCCAGAAACCCGAGTCCCGCTTGGTGGTAATTGGCAATTCACAATTTGCCATGGATGGGCTGTTTGATCGAGTTTTAAATGGAGATGTGTTTTTGAACTCGGTAACCTGGCTAGGTCAACAGCACGACAGTATCCTTTCAATTCGACCCAAAGAGGATGCCAATCGACGACTGACGATTACTACCGAACAGGGACGCCTATTGAGTTTACTGGCCCTGGGGGTGCTGCCCCTGCTAGCCTTTGGGACGGCAACGTTTCTGTGGTGGCAACGCCGTTAGGGGTTCTTGTCTGTGTTCATAGGGAGCGATCGCGATGAAATTGCAACCACTGACCTTGACTTTACTGTTCCTGGCCTTGCTATTAGGAGGGGTAGTCTACGTTTTTGAGATTCAGGGGGCTCCCCAGCGGCAAGCGACCCAGGCGCAATCGCAGCAGTTATTTACTTTTAAAGCTGAAGCGGTAGCCGGAATTACCCTCACAACCTCCCAGCAAACCCTTGTCTTCCAGCGAGGGATTTCATCCCCGCCATCCCCCACCGCCGCTGCATCTGCGTGGACTGTAGCGCTTCAGGGAGCCACGGCCAAAGCTCAGACCCCTGCCAATCAGACCTTGGTCACGGAGTTTTTAAACCTGCTGGCAACGGGGCAACGCGGCACCTTTGCCAGCAATTCCACCCAAAACACCCTCATGGTGGAGAAGGCCAGATCGCTGGAATTTGGTTTTCAGCCACCTCTGGGGACGATTCAGGTGCATCTGCAAAACCAGACAACTCACATCCTGGTGTTGGGGAAGCCCAACTTCAACCGCACCTTTGTATATGCTCAGATTGACCCACCCACCCCACCCACCCCGGAGATCACCCTGGGGTTAGTTCCCATGGAATTGACAGGGTTCCTCCAGCGCCCCCTAGCTGAGTGGCAACAGTAAGGACATGGGGAGCAGCGGCGAGGGGGGTTCAGATGACCCAGACTACATCGTTCCCAGGGGCAGATAGATGGTGAGAACTTCGCCCCGTTGGGGACGTTGCCGAACAATCAATTTGCCCCCCAAAGCCTGAAAAACGGTTCTTGGTAACCGCGAGGTTCAAACTGAGATTGCCAGTTTCGGGTTGAAACATCAGCAATTGCCCAATGGAACGGAGTGTTGGTTGGGCTGGCGTTGTCTCAGCAGCTGCGTTGGAACTATCCTGATGGGCCTGAAGTTTCAGCTTCAATTGACTCCCTGCCAGCGTGATTTGAATTTGGATGTGGTGACCCGTCGGTAGATTGCGCGTGAAGCGTTCAATTAAACCCGTCAATGCCTGATCCAGGATGGCTGGGTGGCTGACAATGGTCGGCATCTGATGGGGCAGATGGACCTCTAAGGTGAGATTGCGGCGGCTAGCTTGTTGCTGCCAGCGAGGAATGCTCTGCTGCAATAGTTCACCGACCGAAGTGGGAGACAGGGGCATGGTGGCAGATCGGGCGGGAGCCGTTTCTAATTCCACAACTTGAAAGATCAGATTAAATCGATCAATTTGCTCCGTACATTCGCGATCAATCCCCTCCAATTGTCGAATGACTGCGGCAGGTAACCCCGAACGCTTGAGGATCAGACGGGTAAGGGTACGAATGGTTGTTAGAGGGGTGCGCACCTCATGGGTGATCGCTTGTAATAACTCAATATCCGGGCTGAGGGTGGGGGCGCAGAAACTCTTTGGCACCGGGTGTTCCCCTGCGGCTAGCTTCCACCGAGTCGCTCCCCGTCGGAGTCGCCGCAGTCGAACCACGGGGGGAGGTGGTACATATCTCAGCAACAGCTGGCTAAAATGCATCACCGTTTCATAGGGAGGTACCACGGGCGCAAATTGCTCAACCAGCTGCTCTAATTCATTGATCATGGCGGGAAGGTTGAGTCGCTGGCGCAAAATCTGCCAACCCTGGAAGATCACCTCTGGATGAAAGGAGAAGCGAAATGCGATCTCATCTGCCAGATCAACCCCACACGCCATAACCAGGCTCCAGTGAGCCGTCAACACTAGGCAAAATTTTTCGGCTGCCAAGGGATCCTGGCTCTGGAGGGAGAGGGAATACATGGGAACATGCCCCAAGGACAGTGGATGGGATTCTTTGACGGGTGGTAACTGGAAGGTTGACCGACCCCTGCCATGTCCGGGTGCCAAGGTGAAGTTACAGGTTTGCAATCGCGTCATCAGCTGGGGATGACTCAAAACTGGGAGCGGCCCTGCCACTACCAGACCTTGAATGAGTGACTGGGAGGGTACCGATTGGTTGTTGGGGAATAGGGTTTGCAAGAGGAGAAATTCTAGCGCCGCGATCGCTCCACGCCATTCTCCTTCGGCTTTGTCTTGTTGCTGAGCGATCGCGGTTGTTGGGCTAGCCACCGATAAAAGGCTGACCTCGGGTGTCTGGTTCCGGGCTAGTAATTCACTTAAGGTCGTCAGTGTCCCTTGCGATTCCAAGACTATCTCCCTCTGGCATTTGTGATGCCTCACCCCGGCCTTCTCTGACCCAATTATTACTGGATTTGTCCTTAGCTTACTGGAGCTTAGAGCCTGAGGGTAGGCGGAAACCGAACGTAGCAGGTGACGATCCCATCCCTTTGATCAAAGTGCCGCTGCCAGCCAGCACCGAAGATTGGGATCAGGTCAATTTTGGCATTGCCCGTTTCTGAGAAGCACCCCCTATTGCGTGCCTATTCAGCGCACAATAAATGGTGGCAGAGATTTGTTGCAACCGTTGCATCTACTGAGAGTCGATCATGTCCATGCCCCTTCACGATATGAACAATTTGCTAGCCGATCTGATTAGTCGTTATCGGTCTCAGGTTGATTACCTAGCAATTCGCCTCGAAGCAGCCCAGACGACGGACATTTTGCTCCGAGGTCATAAGATCGAAACCCTGAGTGAGGCCATTTCCTTGGGGGGGCAAGTGCGGGCTTGCCATCGCGGGGGATGGGGATTTACCAGCTTTAATCGCTTTTCTGATATCGCTGAACGTATTGAAGAAGTCATCAGTGCCGCCCGCATCGTGGGCGATGACGAAACCCTGTTAGCTCCCGTGACACCCATCCAGGATACTTGTGTACTCCCCCTGACGGGCACCGATCCGCGTCAGATACCCTTGGCGGACAAAAAAGCCCTCTGCGATCGCTACGCCCAAATCTTACGCAGCGTTGATCCGAGAATCGCAACGATTTCAGTGCGCTATGGTGACAGTGCCCAACAGATAATGCTGGCAACCTCCGATGGCACCCTCTTAGAGCAGTCTTGGGTGGATATGGAAATGCGCTTTGCCGCCACGGCTCGGGATGGAGAAACGGTGCAAACTGGGCGGGAAACCACCGGATCTCGCAAAGCTTATGAGGACTTAATGGGGCTAGAGGGTCAAGTTCATGCCGCTGCCCAGCGGGCGGTGCATTCCCTGGCTCTACCGCCAGTTCAAGGCAATACCTATACCGTTGTGATTGACCCCATTCTTACTGGGTTGTTTGTCCACGAAGCCTTTGGTCATCTTTCTGAAGCAGACATGGCCTATGAAAACCCAGATCTACTGGAAGTGATGAGCATGGGGCGACAGTTTGGGCCATCGGACTTACAAATTTTTGATGGGGCAGATCCGGCGGGCCATCGGGGCAGTTATCTCTATGATGATGAGGGCACTCTGGCAACGACAACGCAATTGATCCAGGATGGAGTGCTGATTGGACGGCTACATTCTCGAGAGACGGCAGGCAAGTTAAATGAAGCTCCCACAGGAAATGCTCGCTGTCTGGACTACCGTTATCCGCCACTGGTGCGAATGACCAATACCTGGATTGAGCGGGGAAAAACCCCTGTCAACGAATTGTTTAGTGGGATTCAGGAAGGGGTCTATGCCCGTAATTGGTTAGGGGGCATGACCAATGGAGAAATGTTTACCTTCTCAGCCGGGGAAGCCTGGATGATTCGCCAGGGGCAAATTGCTGAGCCTGTCAGAGATGTCACCCTGTCTGGGAATGTTTTCACTACCCTGGCTGATATTGAAGCCATTGGAGATGACTTCTTCTGGGATGAGTCGGGGGGCTGCGGCAAAGGAGGACAAAATGGCCTCCCCGTTGGCTGCGGTGGCCCTAGCTTACGGCTGCGGAATGTGGTCGTGGGTGGGGAAGCCAATACTTAATTGCGGTGGGGCAATCCCTCTAAATCTTTGGGCCAGGGAACAATCTATAGCAGTCCTAAAGTGGTTCGTGGTTCGGCAATCCGAGGAATTGCCGTTCTGCTTGTCGCCTCAGCGATTCGCGCGGTTTCCGTTGCAACAATGTCGGTTTTCGGGTTTGTTGCGAGTTGCCGAGTGACTCTTAGCCCTTAGTCCTTAAGCCCTTCAGCCCTTAGCACTTGGCAATTTTAGCCCTTCGGTCTTCGCCTGACGGCGATCAATTTTTTTTGAGTTTTGAGTAAGCTGCTCACACAACCTACCGATGGGATTTAACCTTGCAAGGTTTGTTGCCCTGCCTGAACCGGGGCAATATCAACACCAATTAAGGTTGCAATTTGGGCGTTGCTTCATCTAAGTATGAATCAAAGATCTTGACAACTCGGGCGTCCCGCCGCCGTTCACTACCCGATCGCCGGGGGTAGGATGGGAGTAAGGGCGATGACCCAACCTGTGATCGGGGTTGTCCAGCCCTGCAAAATCTAGCCTGTCTGCGAGTTGTTCTCTTGGATCTGTTTACACTTTGGCGGTTGGTGGCTCCTCCCTTGGTCGGAGGCATCATCGGCTATTTCACCAACGACATTGCGATTCGGATGTTATTCCGTCCCTACACAGCGGTCTACCTCTGGGGGCGGAAACTGCCGTTTACACCGGGCTTGATTCCAGGGAATCAGGAGCGATTAGCAAAGCGGATCTCCGACACCATCATGGGTTCCCTGCTAACCCCGGAAGAACTGCACAACCTTGCCCGTCGCCTGCTGGCAACCGAGCGGGTACAGGCAGCCATCCTCTGGCTGTTGCGTTTAGGGTTAGAGCAAATCCGTTCAGAGAAATCCGAGAAAACCGCCAAACTCCTCTCTGAAATCCTACGGGATTTGGTCGGTCAGTCCTTGCCCCGGTTATTGCAAATCCTGGCACGGCGCGAAGATTTTTTAGAAGCGCAGCTCAACCAGGTGTTTGATCAAGTACTGCTGGAACTAAGATTAACGCCCCTCCAGGCGGGGCAACTCTCGGAGTGGCTGCTGCAAGCGGTGCTGCCCCCGGATGTGGTGCGGCTGGCGATGGTCGATTTTTTGACCGATCGCAATATTCAGGTGATTGACGAAGGGTTTCGGGAACGATCCAGCGGCACCTATTGGGTGATTGCCAACCTGTTTGGGCTGCGGAATACCCTCCTGCGTCTCCGCAGCTTTTGTTTGGATGAAAAAGAGATCACCAATGCCCGACTGCAAGAACTAACCCTGTCGCTGCAAATCCGCGATCGCCTGCAACGATGGCTACCGCGCTTGTCGCTGCAAAACCTACCCATCTCCACCGTGCGACAACTCCGCAAAACCTGGCGGGATAGCGTGCGTCAATATCTGCAAGACGAAGGATCACACCTGCTGCAAGGACTCCGGGACTCCGTAGATTGGGAGCATGTTTCGAGGTTAATTCTCAATCGGCTGCGATCGTCGGAAATGCTAACCACGTCTCTAGAAGTGGCGAGTCAAGAATTGGCCTTAATTCTAGAGCGCTACCTGGAAAAAGATCTAGAGTCCCTGATGGAGCAGGTCATCCCGATTTTGAATTTAGATCAGGTGATCATTGACCGCGTCCAAGCCACCTCCCCCGCCGACCTAGAAGCCGGGATTCAGGGCATTGTCAAAAGTGAATTACAGGCGATCGTCAATCTCGGGGGTCTCCTCGGTCTGATCATCGGCCTGCTGCAAACCCTATCGCTGCTAATTGGCAATTGAGACCCATCCCCAGTCATGACCTTTGCGAACCCATTGTCCGATCTGGCTATCGAATTCTGACGAATCCAGCCTTTTCAATCAGATCTTGTCCCTGATTGGTCAACAGCAAGTTGGCATAAGTCTCCCCGGCCTGCTGATCAATGTCCCCATTTTGCTTGACGATCACAAATAACCGTCGGGTAATCGGGTAATCCCCACTTTGAAACGCAGTTGCATTGAGTTGATTGCGCCGATTCACACTGCACTCAGAAGATGGAATGTAGGGTTCCTGGTAGGGAGGGATATATTCATTGGGTTTGCGCCCTAGGGGAAGGGACTTAATTTCACATTGACCCACGACTTCTGGAGCCGAGGCATAGTAAATCCCCCCGAAGTTTTTAGCAACTTTTCTCAGGGCTTGGGTGGTGGTTGGAATGAATTCAACGGTGGAACCAAAGGGTGCTTTTCCCAGGACATTTTCAGCAAAGAATTCAATCGTGCCACCGTCCTCAATTCGACGAGAGTAGGGGGTAATTTTGAGATCTGGGCCTCCAACCTGCTGCCAGTTGGTAATTTTACTCAGATAAATGTCTCTTAATTGGGGGAGGGTGAGTCCGCTCAGGGTTAGATTGGGATGCACTGCGATCGCAATCCCATCAAGCGCCACTGGAATTTCCTTCAGGGTAAATCCCCGTTGCTTTGCTTCCTCATATTCCGTTGCTTTTAAGGGCCGGGAGGATTGGGAAAAAGCCAGTTGGTTATCTAGCAACATGCGAATTCCACTCCCTGAACCAGGGGCACCCGTTACCGGATTGGTATAGCGCAACCGAAACTCTGGCAAAACTGTCTGGATGATAGGGTCCACATCTCGCCGAATCGGTGCCCAGGTCGTACTACCGCCATAGTTCAGCAACCCAGTGGGGACCTTGGGAACCTCAGCAAAAGTCGCTGCAACTGCCCCTGAAGCCGGGGAATTAGAAGCAGTGCTGACCGGATTACCCACATTCTTCAGCCACCCAAACCCCAAACCGGTGCTGCGGTTGAGCCACCAGAATCCACCCAGCAGCAGCCCAGCCGTGATCAGAAACGACAAAATTAGCGTCGGAGTCTCGTTTTTCTGGGACATATTCAAGTGGCAGTGATGTGGAGCAAACAGGCAATTAACCATCTGTTAATAGCTTAATCGCTAACAGCGGTAGGCTATTAGACGCATTCACTGGCTGGATTGGCACCTAAAGTGAAACACATGATCTATAAACGCAACCCAATTTCTGAGCGTTAAGCTAACGTTCAACACATCTGAGGCCGCCGATAAACCTCGTGAGCTTTACCCTCCCTTCTGTAAGATCAGGAGAAAAGACCTCTACCTTGATCGATGGGGTTGTAACGTATGGGTATTGTTTGGGAGCTTGATTTCTATTCTCGTCCGATTGTAGATGAGCAACAGAAGAAAATCTGGGAACTGCTGGTGTGCCAAAGTCCTCAAGACACCAGTACGGACATGGCTTCCCTGTTTCGCTATACCCAGTTTTGTCCCAGCACCCAGGTAAATTCCATCTGGTTACGCACCGCTTTAGAATCTGCTTTAGCTGAGGCAACCCAACCACCTGATCGGATTCGCTTTTTCCGGCAACCCATGGCGAATATGATCACCAAGGCTTGCTCAGAACTCGACATTGCAGCCCAACCCAGCCGCCGGACGTTTGCCCTTAACCATTGGCTTCAGCAACGCCTTTTGGAGGTTTATCCCACCGATCCTGGCTACCAACCAGGAACTTCCCCCACCATTAGCTCCCCGGTACTCCCTCCCCAAGCACTGCCAGAGGCACTCGTTGGCCAGTCTTGGGCCTTTGTGAACCTGACCTGTGACGAATTGAGTCAGATGTCTACTTGGGCAGTGGACTTTGGCGACGCCTTTCCGCCCCAGATGCTGGGACTTTCCCCTGACGTGCTGATACCGGGGGTGGTGATTTTTTCACCTCGGGCGTTGCCCATGGCGGGTTGGATGTCCGGGCTTGATCTGGTGTTTTTGAAACTGCAAGCGCAACCTATACCGTCCCTCGGGAAATTACCCTCGCAGTTGATTTTAGAAACGGGCATCCGCGATCGCTGGGTGTTAGCGAGTTTTACCGATGTGCCAACCCTGAAAGAAGCCAGAGCCTTTGAAGCTGCTAAACAAGAAGCCCATCAAGTGCATTTCTTGGCAGTACAATCTCACCCCCAGGCAGAAACTTTCGCAGGATTTTGGTTATTGCAGGAGGTCAATCTAGCGTAAGTTGGTTGTTAGTCCGATGTAATGAAGATCGGCTGACAACAACGGATAGATAGAGCCATGACCGAGGTATATGGGGTTTGAAGATCGCCAACAGGATGCCCTGGCAAAGCAACTGCTTGCCCTAGCTTCCCGATCCGGAGCCGAGGCCGCTGAGGTCTTCCAGTCACAGTCTTCGTCTCGCCCCGTATCGTTTGAGGCCAATCGCCTCAAGCAGTTGGAAAGCATGCAATCAGAAGGCACAGCCCTGCGACTGTGGAAACAAGGTCGTCCTGGACTTGCGGTTGCCTATGGTCTTGTCGAACCCCAGGTTTTGGTGGATCGAGCGATCTCTCTCAGCCACTTAAATGAACCAGAGACCATTGAGCTTGGGAGTGCAAACAAACGCTTCTATCCCGATATTGGGGAAGCGGTGCCTGTGGAACAGCTGGTGGAGTGGGGCCGGGAGGCGATCGCCCTCGTGCGGGCAGAATTCCCCGATATTCTCTGTACCGGGGAGTGGGAATGTGAAGCCGAAACTACCCGTTTAATCAACTCCCAAGGACTGGACAGTGGTTATACGGACATTACCCTCAGCTGTTACCTAACCGCAGACTGGATTCGGGGGGATGACTTTCTCAGTGTCTCCGATGGGCAGGCGCAACGAGGTAGCTTGAATCCCCAAGTCCTGGCGCAGCAGATTGTTCAACGCTTGCAGTGGGCGACGGTGAATGCCCATCCCCCCACCGGGCGAGTACCCGTGTTATTTACTTCCAAGGCAGCGGATATGCTCTGGGGAACCGTCCAAGCCGCCTTGAATGGAAAACAGGTGATTGAAAAAGCCTCACCCTGGAGCGATCTCCGAGGGGAACAAGTCACAGCCGCTGCAATCACCCTCTCTCAACACCCCCAGGCAGGGCCATTTAGTTGCCCCTTTGACGACGAAGGTACCCCAACCGCTGCCCTCGTCTTTATTGAGCAGGGGATTCTACAGAGCTTCTACACGGACCGCACCACGGGACGGATTTTGGTGCAGGAGAGCACAGGGAATGGCTTTCGCCCAAGCTTGGGGAGCTACCCGACCCCAGGGCTTTTTAACTGTCTGATTCAGCCAGGTACGGGGAATCTCACCGATCTGATGGCCACCCTAGAAGATGGTCTAGTGGTGGATCAAATGTTGGGGAGTGGCTCTGGAATTTCAGGAGATTTCTCCATCAATGTGGATCTAGGGTATCGGGTTAAAAAAGGCCAGATCGTAGGCCGGGTCAAGGATACGATGGTAGCAGGAAATGTCTACACAGCCCTGAAGCATCTTGTGCAGTTGGGAGGGGATGCCGACTGGAATGGATCTTGCTATACGCCTTCCTTAATCGTGGAAGGCCTGTCTACCACAGCTCGGCAATTGAACTAGTCGATGCGGTTGCGTCCTCTGAATCCATCGATAAGTGATTTCGGGTAAATGCACCATTGACCGACGCTGTTTTGAGGCTGCAAAGAGACCGGGAGCCACTGGGGACGTGGGACTAAGTGATGGTCGGTATCAGACAGTTTAGGACATCCTTCAGACACTTAAAATGCCAATCCTGGAAGACGGCTCGACTGTTGCTACCAAAGACCAGCGCCCTCTACTTCAGTGCAATGACATTCAAGCTAATCAGCTTATCCTTGATCTTTAGGGTACTGGCATCATTAAATAAATCAAATTCTGATACCCTCATATATTCGCGAAAACCAGCATTTTTTAAATAGTAGGTCAATATATCAATATCAAACCCTACCTTGTGAATATCATAGGGATTTAATTGTCCCCCATAGATAATACGCATAATATCAAATCGATGTTGAGCCGTGGCAGTTGGCTCCAGGAAGAGCCAACATAAGGAATGTAAATCAGGAACACTCACGTAGAGTTCACCACCAACCTTCAGCACCCGATACCATTCTTTGAGGGTTTGGGCTAGTTCATTATTAATTCCATAGTAGAAATGCTCAAGGGTATGACTCGAATAGATGGCATCCACTGACTGATCTGCAAATTGACTTAAGCAACTTGCATCACAGACAAAATCAACTTCCGGGCGTGCTTCCACATCCAAAATTTTCCAGTTTGGGTGAACTTCCCAGCCTCCAATATGTAACCTCAGAGGTGAGGATTCGATGGTCTCGGTACTCATTGTTGTTCTCGATAGTGACGCCACATCTGTTGATAAGCTTGCTCCATCTCACGGGTAAATTGTTGGGCATTCCAAAGCGGGGAAGATTGACGGGCAGCCTTCAACTTCCAGGTTACTTGTTGTCGTAGGCTAGAATCTCGACCAAACTTCACCCCCCAGTCAATATAGGCATCATCTGTCCAAGCGATGCCCTCCGTCAGTCCTGCATTCGTCATGAAGGTGTAACTATTACGAGCAGAGAACTGCTGCCCCACTCGGGTCACCAATGGAATTCCCATCCAGAGTACTTCTAAGGTGGTGGTGGCTCCATTGTAGGGATAAGTATCTAAAACAACATCAGCAATCTGGAGGTTAGCCCGGTGGATTTGTTCCGTAGGGTCAGGCGGCAAGAATTTCAGCCGCTCTGGATTTACCCCCACCTCGTCTGCAAGCTGGATGAAAAACCCTTGCACCGCTAGATTATCCCCGTACCCTTTAACCAGAAAGTAACTGTTGGGAACTTCCCGTAAAATTTGCAATTGCAGCCGTGCTAGGTCAGGGTGACGCTTATGCCCGGTTTGCACACTCAAGTAGACAATTGCATCCGCCGAAATTCCCAAATGATCCCGGCGACGAGTGGGGATATCCACCTCAAACCCATCAACTGCAACATAAGTGTGGGGCAACCGCCAGAGGGTTTCCTGATAGTGATCTTGGGCATTGTCTGGCAGGACATAGGGATCGGCCATAAAATAGTCGATGGTGGACACACCCGAAGCATCGGCTCCTAACCAGGTTACCTGTACCGGCGCAGGTTTAAAGGCCATCACATTACAGACATCTGTATGCGTCACACTTTCTAAATCAATCAGAATATCAATTCCATCCGCCGCAATTCGCTGGGCAACGGCTAAGGCATTGGGATTTTCAATGCGACAGGCTGCATCCGCTGGCTCGATAAACCACTTTTGAGTAAATGACTCAATAGCTTGATTAAATAAGTACAAGGAAATATGAAATGCATCGTGATTGTGGTACTTAAAAATCCAGCGACTTAACCAACCCACTGAATGTTGCCGCAGACAATGAGAAATATAACCTATTCGCAGGGGTCTGGTTGAAGATTCCTGTACGTAGGGCTTATGTTGAAATGGTTTTGGCTCAGTGCGACTCCCAACCCATAGATTTTTCTCGCAAAATTGAGTCAGCTGATTTTGGCTCTGACGATTGCCAGGTAAGTCATCCTGAACGTAATTTAGTAACAAGGGGGAGGCAATCAAAGAAAAGGCATTCTCAACCAGCAAATCTTCTGCCTGGAGCAGTTCCAGGAGTAAGGACTTTTGATGATCAACAGCAACGATCGCCTCCTGCCATCGCCCCCCTGTAATCAGCAGACTTTGCATCAACATATAATTGCCAAATACTTGCAGCGGTAGGGTGGTTCCTTGAGCGTAGTATTGCTTGGCAAATTCAACAGCGATGTCAAAGTTACCCGTTTTCACATGGAAGTAAAAGAGATCTTTAATTGTACTTAGATCCTGGGGAGCAATGCTGAGACAGTAGGTTGCCAAATCAATTGCCAAAAAAGGCTGGTGCTCTAGATAATAAGCTCGGCTTGCGGCGACCTTAATCACAGGGAGCAGGAATTGGGATTGAGGCGTTAAGCTGAGACAGAATTTAACAAAGTCAATAATTTCTGAGCCAATCACGGATTGCCCCAGAAGTTGGTTTAAGCCATCTCGCAGTACCTCTAAGAGCAATTCTTGGTCTGTGGCAAGGAGCGGCGAACCTACCTGTAAATGTTCAGAGATATTCCATGCCTTTAAATTCTCAGTGTGAAAGGCTTGGATTTTGATCGTTACTTGCAGAAACTTGAGCAGATTATGAAGGTTATTGGGTACGAGTTCTCGTAAATGTCCCCGTACTAGCCAGTTCTGCTGGTCTTTGCCCAGAGACTCTAATCGCTGTGCTTCTGTTTCCAGGATATCTGCCAGTTCTAAAGTTCCTTGTTCCACCGCCTGCTCTTCTGCTGTGAGCATGGGAACTAACCAGGCTGTTTGTGCTGATTCTTCCTGCCGATTTAACAAATAAGCTAACCCCAAATACCAGTAATGAGTCCGATTCTCCGGCTCGGTCTTAATTGCTTGTTCATAGGCAGAAATGATTTGGGGGAAATCTTCAGCCAAAAGCAATGGGTAGACGTGGGGAGTCCAGGATAATGTCATGGGCTAGTCATTTTGGGGCATCTCTAAGCTGACAAATCTTGCCCCTCCTTGATTCATAATTCTAACCTTGCCGCCGAGAGCCTGAATCCGCGACAGTGCTAAATGCTGTACCCGTGCATCCGTTGCATTGGCTAAAATCGAGACCCAAGCACTGGCCTGGGCTCGCTTACTATCAGGATTATGAGCCAAAAACTGAGCCGACTGAGCTGCACTAGCGGCCACTTGCGGGTTACCACTCTGTTTCGCCCATTGGGCAGCCATGGCGTAGGAATGTCTCGCTGCCTTTGTATCGCCCAGAAAGAGAATTTCATCCACACCCTTATAGAGCCAGATGTAGTAAGCATCCGCAATGGCGGGGCTCAGGTAGGCCAAGCCATGGTTCATCAGCGCCACGGTACGATCGGGCCGACCTGCAAAAATCGAACTAGCTGTTGAGAAATAGAGATAGGCTCTGACAAACCGTGGATCGTGATTCACCACAGCCGCAAAATATTCTGGAACCAGAGCATAACCAATTTGATCTCGTGCTGGCGTATCTCCAAAATATTGGATAAATTGAAGAAATGCCCAGTCAGCGACTAGATTACTGAACCCAAAGCTTGGGATTTTCTGTAAAATTTGCAGGCTGATTTTATCGGCTTTCTCTTGCTGCAAATAGTCATCTTTGCTAGCTTTAGAATTGAGGGACGTGAGCGTGTTTCTTTGAAAAGTAACAATTCCCAACAAGCAACTCGCTATAATAGCAACTTTGACGATAGATGATAGAATTTTCATAACCAATATCACTCTGAAGACCAGATATATATTCAGGAACAGAATGAGGTTTAGGTAATGAACCGAGGCTGCTAGACAGGCTTTGATTTATTTCAATTGAGTCGTTCCAGCAGCACAACTAAGTCCCCCACTAACAACTGGCACAATCCCTGTGACTGCAGGTAGATCCGTTGTACAAACAATGGTTTCATAAGTCCCCCCACTCGCATAGGTGGCTCCCGACATTCCTCGGGTTCTGTCGCTCAGGGCTTCATTGTTGATCGCCGCCACCGTCGTACTCGTTGGATCAGTATTTACGGGGTCTGTTGCCACAATCGTGACGCTATCAAGAATCGTGCCATTAATAGTCATTTGCAGAGTTTGGGTATCAGGAGCAAATATTTTATGTTCCCAATGGTAAGCTTGTTGCTGCCGATTAATGGTACCAATGCCAATCTTTAACTCTGATTCACGCCCCTTCCCAATTTGGTTGAGGAGGTTGGGGACTGCGATCGCCGCCAAAACCCCCACAATAATTACCACCACAAGTAGTTCAATCAAGGTGAAGCCTTGGGAACGATTGGTCTCGCAATAGCGTTTGAGGAGTCGAGTGCCCAGCAAAGTGTTCATACCAGTTGTCACCTGTGTAAGCAAACCTGTGTAAGCAAACCTGTGTAAGCAGAAGTTAAAG
Source organism: Neosynechococcus sphagnicola sy1 (assembly GCF_000775285.1). NCBI lineage: Bacteria > Bacillati > Cyanobacteriota > Cyanophyceae > Neosynechococcales > Neosynechococcaceae > Neosynechococcus > Neosynechococcus sphagnicola. The sequence goes on from NZ_JJML01000017.1 coordinate 74,887, forward strand.
AAAACCAGGCAATTTTTCGGCTGCCTGGTTTTCATTGATCTTGACCCAACTGACCCAGACTCTAATGGGTTTTAACTAGAGATGCATTTCTCAACGGTTACTTCAGTGCGGTGAAGTCCGTCGGGCAGGAAGTTGCGGCGGTCATCGTTGCAGTAGCTACGGAAGGGGTAGACCCTTGACAGACCACCTGAGAGTAGTTACCACCCCCCGCTGAAATTGCACCTGAATAGGCACGGGTGCCGTTAGCAGCGGAGTTTGTATCTCTGGCATAGACATCGGCGAGAGTACCAGAGGCCGTGGGGTAGGTATAGCCATAGTACTGAGCCGGGATGGAGATGCCCAACAGGTTCTGCACAGTTGGTGTGTCAGCACCAGCCGCAAAAGACAGCTTCTCAAAGTGATAGGCTTGCTGCGCACGGTTGGTGGTACCCACAGCGTTCTTGGCTTCAGATTCCCGAGCTTTGCCGACTTGAGCCAGCAGGTTAGGTAGGGCAACGGCAGCCAGCACACCAATGATGATGACAACAACCAGCAGCTCAATCAGAGTGAAACCCTGATTTTCTTTCTTCTGCAGCAGGTGTTGCAAGAACTTAGCCTGAAATTCGGTCTTCATGAGAGTGGTCTCCTTAAACGAAATCTAGGTAAAATGATGGTTGACTTCATTCACCCTTCACAATAAAGATACCCACCCATTAGGTGTCTCATAACACCCTATCGATAAAAGCCTATATAGCAGTCCTAAGTCACTTGCAAATTTTGTTTTTTCTGGGTAAGGATTTTAGACTAATTTAAGTTACGGCTCATTTCAGAGTCAGGGGTGTAACGCTAAAGCCAGGGTTCAACAAGAGCACAACTTGCCCCTAAGTTAGGAAAACCAGGCAGATAAAACTTGCCTGGTTTTCGTTGATCTTGACCCAACTGACCCAGACTCTAATGGGTTTTAACTAGGGATGCATTTCTCAACGGTTACTTCAGTGCGGTGAAGTCCGTCGGGCAGGAAGTTGCGGCGGTCATCGTTGCAGTAGCTACGGAAGGGGTAGACCCTTGACAGACCACCTGAGAGTAGTTACCACCCCCCGCTGAAATTGCACCTGAATAGGCACGGGTGCCGTTAGCAGCGGAGTTTGTATCTCTGGCATAGACATCGGCGAGGGTACCAGAGGCCGTGGGGTAGGTATAGCCGTAGTACTGAGCTGGGATGGAGATGCCCAACAAGTTCTGAACAATGGGAGTGGAAGCACCAGCCGCAAAAGACAGCTTCTCAAAGTGATAGGCTTGCTGCGCACGGTTGGTGGTACCCACAGCGTTCTTGGCTTCAGATTCCCGAGCTTTGCCGACTTGAGCCAGCAGGTTGGGTAGGGCAACGGCAGCCAGCACACCGATGATGATGACAACGACCAGCAGCTCAATCAGAGTGAAACCCTGATTTTCTTTCTTCTGCAGCAGGTGTTGCAAGAACTTAGCCTGAAATTCTGTCTTCATGAGAGTGGTCTCCTTGAGGGTGGGTGAAATGGTTGACTTCTACACCTATGCCACTAATGTACCCACCCATCAGCAAGTTCATATCACCCTGCCGAAAAGAAAACTGATCATCCCTGCTGCAAGCAACGGAGCATTCCGTCGCTTCGCGGCTCGACTCCGCTCACCAGCACTCTTTCGAACGCTGTTGATACTGGTTGCAGCAAGCTGCGGGGTATGTCACCCATCACCCTCCTCGCCCTGCTTAACTTTTGAGGGATTCGGGGTGCTATAAGTCCCGCGCTGTATGCGAAGCATCAGCGTCGGGATACATGGACTCCCCGCGCTTGTCGATTTCCCACCTTTCGGGAAGGCGAAACGCCTACGATGGGGATGAGTCAAGCATTTACCAGTAACTATAGCTTGTGGTCAACTATAGTGATGCTGACCATGAACTACACCTACCGAATCTATCCAGATGTGACGCAACAGACTGAGCTGTTGGAGTGGCTTGAGACATGCAGAGGCGTGTACAACTACGCCTTGCGAGAACTCAAAGACTGGATTGCTTCCCGTAAGTGTCCGGTAGACAGATGTTCTCTTGAGAAGGAATACATTATTCTCGCCGATAAGCCAGTCCCGTCTTATCATCGCCAGCAGAACAACCTGCCCAAAGCAAAGAAGTTGATTCCCCGCTTGGGTGAGGTTCATTCTCAGGTATTGCAAACTACAATTCGTAGGTTGCATGACACTTGGGAAGCGTTTCAAAAGCGCGGACTTGGATTTCCACGCTTCAAGAAGTTTGGTCAATTCAAGTCCTTTGTGTTCCCCCAGTTCAAGAACAACCCCATCAACGGCTTGACAATCAAGTTGCCGAAAATAGGGGAAGTGCCAATCAACCTGCATCGCCCTATCCCAGATGGATTCCAGGTAAAGCAGGTGCGAGTCTTGTCCAAGGTTCGAGGGACGCAATGGTATGTGGTGGTCACGATTGAGTCGGATGTCTCGGTTCCCGATGCTCCGGTTCATGGTCGAGCCATTGGAATTGACTTGGGATTGGAGAGATTCTTGACCGCTGCGGATGGTAGCTTCCAGGAACGTCCAAAATTCTTTCGGTCTATGCAACGCAAGCTGAAATTGCTGCAACGCAAAGCCGCTAAGAAAAAGAAGCGTTCTAAGAACTGGGAGAAGGCACAAGTCGCAGTTGCCAGGATGCACCATCGAATTGCTAATCGTCGAAAGGATTTTCACCTCAAGACGGCTCATAAACTCTGTGACCAGGCTCAAACCATCTTTGCCGAAGACCTCAATGGCAAAGGGTTGACTAGAGGGATGTTGCGTAAAGATTGTGTGGATGCTGCCTTTGGGCAATTTCTCTCTCTGACGGAATGGGTGTGCTGGAAACGTGGGGTGTACTTTGCTAAGGTCAATCCCAACGGGACTAGCCAAACCTGTCCATCCTGCCTTGCTACTGTCAGCAAAGGTCTGGAAATCAGAGAACATCAATGTCCTGAGTGTGGGTATCGAACGCATCGTGACCATGCCGCAGCAGAGATGGTTTTGCATCGTGGACTAGAGAACGTAGTAGCCCAGGGACTCTGGGGAAAGGAAACAGCCTGTCAAGTCGGTCTGTCGGGGGTCTATGACCTAGATAAGTGGCGTGGGGCAGGAATATCCAAGAGCGATCTTGGGAAGCCCGCACCGTAATCTTTGATTCGGTGCCGGGAGGATGTCACATCTAATATTCCAGGTAGATGGTGTTAAAGCTTCCAGATTCTGGCTCTGAAGGAGGAGGTGGGGGTGGTAATACTTCCAGAGGATGTTGACGTAGGGTCTGAATGGTTTGATCCAACTGAACTGCCTTTTGATCGATCAGTGCTAAGCGACGGATAATCTGCTGCCGGCGCACCTCAATGGTTTGTAGTTCTTGTTGGAGGCGGTTTTTTCTCGATCGCTAATTTGTAGGTGTCTAAGCAAGCAGCTGCTTCTGACTTCTGACGCGGAATGGAACTCAGTTTAGGGCGGATTTCTCCTCGAGACGGGGGGGGGATACATGAATACTTGCCTCCGACCAGTTTGAGAGCATCAGGTAGAACCAACCGCCTGTGCTCCTAGATTACTCGGCTACTGCTGATAAAGCAAAGCAACCATCGCCTTCCAACTAACGGGCAGCACGTACTAAGAGGAAAGAGCCTGCTAGCAACACCGCAAAAACCGGGAGCCAGCCCGCCAGGAATGGCGAGAGGACTCCAATTAAGCCCAGGGAGTTGGTCAAAAAATACAGCATGTAATACATGAAGATCACAATGACACTGATCCCAAACCCTGTCGCCCGTGTCGTTCGTTGGGGTCTGGTCCCCAGAGAGGCACCCACCAACCCAAACACAACGCAGACAAAGGGAAACGCATATCGCTGCTGAATTCGCACCTGCAACTTGCGGATCTTCCGCTCATCGCCCCCTTGGCGCAGTAATTTTAATTGAGCCTCAGACTGAGCAATATTCATCTCTCCGTAATCCCGCCCCCGCATCGCCAAATCCAAGGGAGTCCGGGGAATATGCACCTCATGCTGGGCAAACCGGAGAATATTGCGATAGGAACCATCGGCAGCAACTAAGTAAATACTGCCGTTGAAAAAATCCCAGCGCTTTTGCTGGAAATTCCATAGAGCCGTCTGAGCGACAATAATTTGGTTCAGGCCATCCTGGGAAAAATCCAAGATGGTCAATCCCTTCATCCGTTGCCCGTCAAATTTTTTGGCGTGGAAAATTCGCACCAATACATCATCGTGGGAGCCATCTGGGTGGGTGACTTCTTGAAATTCTTGATAGAGAATGTTTTCTTCTTGAAAGGCGGGTTTGTCCTGTTTTAAGGCCCGTTCCAGGGTAACCGAAGCTTGGTAATTGGCCGCGGGTACCACCACTTCATAGAAGCCATAGGTCAAACCAGTGACCAGAAAGCTCATGACCACTGCGGGTACCACCAAGCGGTAAACACTGACCCCACAACTCCGCAGCGCAATCAGTTCGCTGTCGCTAGAGAGGCGGCTGTACACCATCAAGGTGGCTAACAGCGTTGACATGGGTAAGGCTAAGGCAACAAATTCCGGTAACTTCAGGGCTAGAACTTGCAGGGCGATGGTGAAGGGTAGCCCTGATTCTGCAATCCGCCGTGCCAGTTCAAAGAGGGCACCGACCGCTACGCCGATGGATGAGAACATCCCCACCCCAAACAGGAAGGGCATGATCAATTCAGCGGCAATGTAGCGATCCATCACCGAGAGGCCAAAGGTGGGCCATCTAAACAGGTGAAGCTGGAAGATTTTGAGCATCTGGGAGGTCATAGCAGGCTACTACCGCTGGAAATTGCTACCCAAGTAATACTGGCGCACCAGTGGGTTTTCGTAGAGTTCCTCTGACGTTCCCGATGCTAGAATTTCACCATCTCGCATAATATAGGCTCGATCGGTCACAGCTAAGGTTTCCCGAACGTTATGGTCGGTAATTAAAATACCGATCGAGCGATCGCGCAATTGAGAGAGAATGGTCTGGATTTCAGCAACAGCGATCGGATCTACCCCCGCAAAGGGTTCGTCTAACAATAAAAAATCGCGGCCCATCCTGACCAATTGCCAAGGCTCTCGCCAGTTCAGTCCGGCGACGCTCACCCCCAGAAACGCGATTGCCCAGGGTCGCTGCCACTCGTTCGAGGTGAAATTCGTGCAGCAGTGCCCCCAATCGAGACTGCCACTGCCGCCGAGGCACCTGGGACTGCTCCAATACCAACAAAATATTCTCCCGAATACTCAGGTTCCGAAAAATACTAGCTTCCTGAGCCAGATAGCCAATCCCTAGGCGGGCACGACGATGAATCGGCAGTCCGGTAATGTCTCGGTTGTCCAACCAAACCTTGCCTTGATTCGGTTTCTCCAGACCGGTGGCAATGTAAAAGGTTGTCGTTTTGCCTGCTCCATTGGGACCGAGTAAGCCCACGACCTCCCCCCGTGCCACAGATAAATGCACACGACTGACGACGGTTCGTTGTCCGTAGGATTTATGGATATTCTCCAACTTGATTTTCAACGAAGTTACTCCGGCAGTCGATCTGGGTAACAGGTGGCCTTCACTTTAACACAAGGCCCTGATCGGGATGGCATTAGCGCGTTGGAAAGGCGGAACGATTTGGGACAATCGGTAGGGCTGCCGGGGGCAGGATCCGAGGTGGAGGAGCAGTTGGCGACAAAATGGGGGGTGGTTCCAGGGTGGGAGCATTCACCGGCGGTAACTCTAGCTGGGGAGCCAGCACTGGTTCTTTTGTTTCAGAACCATCCCGGACGAGGTAGATCGACTCTACCTGTTGACTGATATTGGGAAGCGCCACAAAGCGACCCTCATCGATCAGATAGGTCACGACTTCTCCCCGGAGGCTATTCCCTTCCTGTAAGACGTAGACATTGCCAGTCATGACAATGCGGCGTTCTCGGCTATAGTACTGGGCTTGGGCAGAGGTTGCTTGAATTTGTCGCGCTGGGTAGTTGACCTGAACGTTACCCCGTGCGGTCACAACGCCGGTTTTGGAGTTGGCCTCCTGAATATCGGAGCGGATGGTCAGGGCACGGTCTGGTGGTTCATTGGTGACATTGGTTTGAGCCAGGGGGGGTCGGGGGCGGGATCTGAGCCGCAACTAGCAGCGGCTGTGCGATCAGCCCCGGACTGGATAGCAATAACCCCCATCCCAAGCGACTTAGGCAAAGACAACGCACATAACCCATGACAGCAATCCGACGCATGATGACATCTTTCAAGTCTAAAGCCCGCGATGGTTACGGATGCAGCAAACTGCTGTCAGCAACTAGATGATGGTAGTTTACCGAATCTTCTTCTTCAGCGCAGATTTTCAGCGCCGAAATCCTGCTTCTCACTGACGCACCTGCGCCCAAAAGGTTTCACGGCTCAATGTCCGAGGGAGATAGCACTACTGAATCATCCGCGATCGCAGAAATTAAACCCGATAAAAATAGTCGGATATGTTTGACGGGCTTTCATTGTCTGTGTTAGGTTCAATTCAGTGTTCAGCGCCATGGCACCAATGCTGAATCGTAATTCTTTCAAGAAGCGGCGGGTTTTAATTCATGACTCAGGCAACTCATCCCCAACTCCGTTCGACGGCTGCCACCTTTACGGGTCTGAAATGTAAGGAATGTGGCGCTGAATATGAACCCAAAGCGATCCACGTCTGTGAGCTTTGTTTTGGCCCGCTGGAAGTTGCGTATGACTACAATGCCTTGCGGCGCATGGTTAGCCGTGAAAGCATTCAGGCTGGTCCCCATTCGATTTGGCGTTACCGACCATTTTTACCCGTGGAGACCGACCAGCCCATTGATGTCGGCACCGGTCTAACCCCGTTGGTACAGGCCCATCGTCTGGCTCGTCGCCTCGGTCTGAAAAAGTTGTGGATTAAAAATGATGCTGTCAACATGCCCACCCTGAGTTTTAAAGACCGGGTGGTGTCGGTGGCATTGACCCGTGCCCGTGAATTAGGGTTTTCCACGGTTTCCTGTGCCAGCACTGGCAACTTAGCGAACTCCACGGCCGCGATCGCCGCCCATGCAGGTCTCGATTGTTGCGTATTCATTCCCTCTGATCTAGAAGCAGGGAAAGTGCTGGGAACCCTGATCTATAGCCCGACCGTAATGGCAGTTCATGGTAATTACGACCAAGTCAACCGCCTCTGTTCGGAAGTCGCCAATACCCATGGCTGGGGATTCGTCAATATCAACCTCCGTCCTTACTATTCAGAAGGTTCAAAAACCCTGGGCTATGAGGTGGCAGAACAATTGGGCTGGCAGTTGCCCGATCACATCGTGGCACCCTTGGCTTCGGGTTCTTTGTTCACAAAAATATATAAAGGCTTTCAGGAGTTTATCCAAGTGGGCTTAGTGGAAGACAAGCCTGTGCGCTTCAGTGGGGCTCAGGCAGAGGGGTGCTCCCCCATCGCCCAGGCCTATCGGGAAGGTCGGGACTTTATCGTGCCCGTGAAGCCGAATACGATTGCCAAGTCAATTGCCATTGGCAACCCGGCAGATGGGGTTTACGCCGTTGAAATTGCTCAAAAAACCAATGGGTCAATTGAGTCAGTGACAGATGCAGAGATTATTGAAGGCATCAAGTTACTGGCAGAAACCGAAGGCATCTTCACGGAAACCGCAGGGGGTACCACCATTGCCGTTCTGAAGAAATTGGTAGAAGCCGGTAAGATTGACCCGGAGGAAACAACTGTTGCTTACATCACGGGCAATGGGTTAAAAACCCAGGAAGCAATTCAAGGCTATATCGGCGAACCGTTAACCATTGAGCCTAAACTTGACAGTTTTGAACGAGCCTTAGAGCGCTCCCGGATGTTGGATCGTCTAGAGTGGCAACAGGTTCTTGTCTAGACGTACTTAGGGTGATACTGATTCTGAGGGTCGGGAATCGTATTCAATGAGGGTACGATACCTATCCTGCCTAAGTTTTACACTGGCTAATTGCGCTAATTGCGAAAAGTCCTTACTCCCTTAGTTGATGCTTTGCTATGACCGTTAAAGTTCTGATTCCCACTCCCCTGCAAAAATTTACCAACAACCAAGCCACCCTTGAATGTGATGGCAGTAGCATTTCCGATCTGCTAGAGGCACTGGAAACAAGTTGCCCTGGGATCAAAGCCCGATTGTGTGATGAGCAAGGGCATCCTCGACGCTTCCTCAATTTCTATGTCAATAGCGAAGATATTCGCTTTCTGGAAGGAACCAAGACGGCGCTCCAGGATGGAGATGAGGTCAGCATTGTCCCCGCCGTCGCAGGGGGGTAACGTGTTTCCCCGGTGATCGAAGTCCCCCCAGCGGGTTATACTCCGGTTGGTCACACTGGCTCAAAGGTGCATGGTAGCGGTAGCAATTCTGGCGGCTGGGCGCGGAACGCGCATGAAGTCTGATTTACCTAAAGTCCTCCATAAACTAGGGGGGCGATCGCTCGTGGAGTGGGCAATTCATAGCTGTTGCGAAATTCCATCCACTCGCAGTTTTGTGATCGTGGGCTATCGGAGCGAGTTAGTCAAAACAGCTCTTGCTAATTCTCCCTGGGTATCGGTGCTACAACCCTCTGTGGAGTTTGTGGAGCAGACCCAACAGTTGGGAACCGGACATGCAATTCAGCAACTACTCCCCCATTTAGCAGGATTTCAAGGCAACTTGTTGGTTCTCAATGGAGATGTGCCATTACTGCGACCCCAGACTTTGCAGCTGCTGTTGCAGACCCATGAGGAACATGGCAATGCCGCCACTATTTTGGCAGCACACCTCCCCAATCCCAAGGGGTACGGTCGGGTGTTTTGTGATGGCAACAATGTCCTCAAGCAAATTGTCGAAGATCGGGACTGTACCCCCGCTCAAAAGCAAAACCGTCGCATCAACGCCGGGGTCTATTGTTTTCGCTGGACCGATCTAGCCCAGGTATTGCCGAATCTGGGTACCAATAATGAGCAGCAGGAATACTACCTCACAGATGCCGTGAATTTCCTGAATCCGGTGATGGTGGTGGATGTGGAAGACTACCAGGAAATCATGGGGGTGAATGACCGCAAGCAACTCGCCATCGCCTACGAGATTCTGCAAGCTCGGATTAAAGATGACTGGATGGCCAGTGGCGTCACCCTGATTGATCCAGAGAGTATCACCATTGATGATACTGTTGAACTACAGCCCGATGTAATTATTGAACCCCAGACCCATCTCCGGGGTAAAACTTTGATTCAAGCTGGCGCCCACCTTGGCCCTGGGAGTCTGATCGAAAATAGCCAGATCGGTGCCAATGTCACGGTTTTGTACTCTGTGGTCAGCGATAGTGTGGTGGCTGCTGGCTGCCGTATTGGTCCCTATGCCCATCTCCGGGGCCATGTGCAGGTGGGAGAGTCCTGTCGCATTGGCAATTTTGTGGAGCTAAAGCACACGAGTCTCGGCGATCGCACCAATGTTGCCCATCTCTCCTACCTGGGAGATGCAACCCTAGGCACCCAGGTCAATGTTGGGGCTGGAACGATTACCGCCAACTACGATGGGGTAAAAAAACATCCGACCCACATTGGCGATCGCAGTAAAACCGGTGCGAACAGTGTCCTTGTTGCCCCCGTAACCCTGGGTGCAGATGTCACAGTGGCAGCGGGTTCTGTGATTACCAAGGATGTTCCCGAGGACTGTCTCACCATTGCCCGTGCTCGTCAGATCAATAAATTGGGCTGGCGACTCTCTCCCCAGGTGCCGCCGACGCAACCTTAACGGTATCCCCCCGTTTATTTTCCCGATACTGCATTTGCCGCTTGAGGGCATAGCGACTGACTATTTTGGGCATATCGCCCCGCTGCCCCATGACGATAATGGTGTCCCCTGCTTGCAGTACCTCACCATGGTCTGGATGGGTCATGGTTTCGCCGTTGGCTCGCTGCAGAGCCAACACAATAAATGTACTTTTACCGTAGATTTCCACATCCCCGATGGTGCGACCTGCAAGGGGAGAGTCAGAGGGAATGGTCAGCTCATCCACCTGGACTTCAATCTGAGCCAGCATCTCATTCAGAGTATTGCGGCCATCTGCCTGACTCAGTAGATCCAGGGCTGCGGGATGGGTCACCAAGTGGGCCATGCGTTCAGCGCCGATGGCTGCCGGGGAAACCACATGATCGGCTCCGGCGAGCCGCAGCTTCCGATCTGTGGAGGGATATTCCCCACGAGCCAAAATCATCAAGTCAGGATTCAATTCCCGAGCCGTGAGGGTAATGAACACATTAGCCGCATCATCGGGGAGAACGGTTGCGAGAACCTTCGCCCGATCAATCCCGGCCGCTTGCAGCACCGCATCATCCGTAGCATTGCCGTTGATTGCCAGATACTTCATGGTCTCTGCACGGGCGATGCGATCACTGTCATTGTCGATGATCACAAACCCCTGACTTGCTTCGGACATCTTCCGTGCCAGCATTCTTCCCATGCGGCCAAAGCCACAAATCACCACGTGCTGGTTAAGCGCTTCAATATCTCGGGTGACTCGTCGAGAGTCAAAGGCACGATGGATTTCACCTTCTGCAACCATTTGGACAAATCCTCCCACGATGTAGACGGCGGATGTGGTGCCGGCAATGATCACAAACATTGTAAACACCCGCAGCCCTGGGGATGTAACGGGTCTGACCTCTCCGTAGCCGACACCAAAGATGGTGATCACCACCATATAAATTGCATCTAGAATCGGCCAACCCGCAACCATGTAGCCCATGACAGCGACGATGCAGGTTGAGAGGAAGAAGCCCGTCCCAATGAGAATACGTTGCAAAGACCGATTCATGAAGAGGAATCCGCATTCAGGTAGCCGCTTCTATTCAACCGCAGATCGGACTGACAGATTGTATGGAGCATTGCGATCGCAGGCAATCAGGTACCTTTAGCCTCAAGAACCCGGCGAAAGCTGGCTTCCACAAAGGGGGGACGACAGGAAAACAGAGTATAACCATCCAGACGCTTCAAGGAGACACTGTTGCTCTGGGCATCAATGACGCGATAGTAATGACCTTCTTCGGATAGGAAAAGATCTCCAGGTTGGATTTTCATAGACCGGGGGGAAAATATAGGTTTAAAAGCATCTCTCTTAAGAATGTATTCTCGGATACTTGTTAAATCTTTCTTAAGCCTTGACAAAAAACTTATTGTGGGAAACGATGGCAACCTCTTCGCCATTGGTCAGCAGAGAGGTGCTGCTTGGAGTCTGCCTCAATCTAAGGTATGTTGGCCTTACCTCATTTACTCAAAATCTTCCTGTGAGCCAGCCCATCATTCTAGTGACAGGTGGTGCCGGATACATCGGTTCCCACGCGGTTCTAGCTTTACAGCGAGCTGGCTACGGGGTGGTGATTCTCGATAACCTGGTGTATGGCCATCGGGATTTAGTCGCATCCGTCCTCAAGGTGCCCCTGATTGTCGGCGATACCTGCGATCGCCCCCTCCTCGATCAGATCTTTGCCAATTATTCAATTGCGGCGGTGATGCATTTTGCTGCCTACACCTACGTCGGGGAGTCGGTGACCGATCCTGCCAAGTATTATCGCAATAATGTCCTGGGCACCCTGACTTTGCTGGAGGCGATGCAGGCAGCAGCCGTTGATCACTTTGTGTTTTCCTCCACCTGTGCCACCTATGGTCTGCCCCAGACGATTCCCCTCACCGAAGCCCATCCCCAGCAGCCAATCAACCCTTACGGCCGCAGTAAGTTGATGGTGGAGCAGATGCTAGCGGACTTTGATCGCGCCTACGGACTGCAGTCGGTGTATTTTCGCTACTTTAATGCGGCGGGGGCTGATCCCAGTGGCTGTTTGGGGGAAGACCACCAACCCGAAACCCATTTGATTCCGTTGGTGTTACTGACGGCCTTGGGCAAACGGGAACGGGTGACCATTTTTGGCACGGACTACCCCACCCCAGATGGCACCTGCATTCGCGACTATATCCACGTCAGCGATCTGGCCACGGCACATATTTTAGGCTTGGAGTACCTCTTACAGGGTGGGGCGACGACGGCGTTTAACCTGGGCAATGGCAGTGGCTTCTCTGTGCGCCAAGTGATTGATACAGCTCAACAGGTCACGGGGCGGGAGATTCCGGTTCAGTACAGCGATCGCCGCGCCGGAGATCCTCCGGTGTTGATTGGCAGCAGTCACAAGGCCAGCACTGTTCTGGGTTGGGTTCCCCGGTTTCCAGAACTGGCTGACATCATTGCCCATGCCTGGAACTGGCACCAACAGCGCCACAGCTAAGGGAAAACCCTAGATGCGCTGACGGTTTGCTAGAATCTTGGCAACCTAGCCTGGGACGAGGCCTCCCGCCATCAACCGGTGGGGTTGTTCCATGGGTTAGGCAGAATTCATAGTCCCCAAGGAAACTCAACAAACAGGAAAGGGTGCCGAGGAGTGGAAGTAAAATTGAGTCCATTGGAGACGATCGTCCAACAGATCGGTGAAGCTGTCTTAGCAACCACGGAAACGGTTGACCACCTCGCGAGTCAGGTGAATGCTTTGACGATGCAAGTCCAATCTCAGTCGCAGCAGATTCAGCAGCAAGGTTACCAAATCTTTGCTCTCAGTGATTTAGTGCAAACCCTAGCAGAAGCCCAGCAGGACTCTCTGGAGGGTCGGGCACAGTTGACGAACGCCCTTCAGCGCCTCATTGGCACAATTGAGGCTCAAAATAACTATTCAGAATGAGGGTTCTACGGCAAACTCTAGAAGAGGAACTTTAAAATCCTGAAATTCATGGCAATCGCTGAAGAATTAGCTCAAGTATGGCGGAGGCAACTGCAAGCAAGCTGTCCGGATCAGAGTGAAGCAACCCACGAGAGTATTATGGCCTGGTTGTTAGGGGAAGATACTGCTCGGTTTGAGACCCTGAATCCAGAACAGTTGGCGATCGCGCAACAGGCGATGGACTATCGATTGCGGATTTTGCAGCAGCGATATCTCGGCTGTGGGCCTGAGCAGGCATACCGAAACCTGATTCAGCGACTGGGGAGTTTACTGCTGATTCGCAATAAGATTCGCACCTGGATTGCCTTATCCCGTGATCGCCAGCGCAGTGTCATTGATGTGCTGCAAGAAGTGATTCAGGAAATGTTGCAGAGCGATCGCTATATGCAGCAGCAACTGCGGTGGATTTTCCACTGTACCCGTGACAAGAAGCTCCGCAATGCCTTGTCCTTAGCGGCCACTGAAGAATATTGCCTGCGACCCATCCGCAATCAGCCCCTCCTCGCCTTCCGGTTTGTCAACTATCTCCGCCGCTCTCAACCGGGGGGGGATGGACCCAGGTGCCAGAGGGTGACTTCATCCGCTTGGTTTCGGAGGAAGTGATCCTGGATGAGGAGGATAATGCCGCCAGTCTGCTGGATGCCCAAGCGATCGCCCATCACCAAGACGCCCAGCTCTGGGAAGAACAACAAACCCTGCGGCAGTCGGTCAAGACCGAATTTTGTAACTATCTGATTGAACAGGTCGATCCCATCGCCGCTGAGTGGCTCACCCTCTACCTCCAGGGCTATACCCAGGAGATGATTTCCCAAACCTTAAATTTGCCGATCAAACAGGTCTATCGACTCCGAGAAAAAATTAGTTACCACGCGATTCGGGTCTTTGCCACCAAAAACCAGCCCGAATTAGTGGCGAATTGGTTAGAAGCATCCTTGCAAGAACATAGCCTCGGAATGACTCCCAAGCAGTGGCAGCATTTTTTAGCGGACATCACCCCGGTGCAACGCCAGATTATCGACAAAATCAAAGCTGGCATTCCCATTGCTGCGATCGCCAAAGATCTGGATCTGAAGACCGATCAAGTCGTGGGGGAATGGAGTAAGCTTTACTTGGCCGCCCAGGCGCTACGGAGTGGCTCTTAGGTTGGCAGGTGTTCCCTCAGATGATCGTGTTATGTCTGACCCTCAGGAGACTCCATCGCCCCCTCCGATCTTTCCCTTCCGTCCCACGGCATTGCCGCACCCCGAGGATGACACCACCCCCCTGGATGTTGAGCCAACCCCGCCGCCGCCCACTCCCCCCTTAAGCCACTCAATCCTGGAGGTCATCCCGACCTTGAATGTTGATGTGCAATATCTCTATAGCCCCATAGAGGTCTTGTCAACCCTCCCTCCCGCCACCCTGCTGCAAGCGTTGCTGGGGCGGGGTTTTACTCGGTGGCATTGGGCGACTCTTTTTTGCAACGATCGCAACAACATGGGCGGATCCTTTGGAGCCAGAATGGGATTTTGCAATCCGTCTTAGAGAACTTGACCTTGGAGGTGTTTCAGGGGGTTTTGGATGAACTGAAAGCTCTCTGCCAACTCCCCTTAACCCCTGCGACCCTGAGAACAAAGCCCGTCGAGATTGAACGCATCTATGACCAAACCCCTCTGTTGTTACGGCTGCAAATTATCGCCGGGGTTCAGGGAGAAGAAGCAACCTTACAGGTGCTACGGGGAGCGGCTTTGAAGTTTCATCAACAGCAGCAACTATCCAGTCTCTGCCAAGAGGCCGTTGTCGTTGCCCGCCAGTTGCAGCAGAAAGTCGGAGAAATTCGGGCGCGGGCGATCGCCAGTCGGCTGTTTCAGGTCGAACTCACCGATGGCCTGCCGGTGTTGACCCAAGTGTTGAAAAATATTGATCAACAACTCCAGGATCTGAAAATCTTGTCAGCGCAACCATCGGAGGATGATCCGACCTAAGCTGTGACGGCTGTGACCGACGAAGGCAGTTGTGAACTTGCATCACTAGAAACCTGGAGGCTGATGGAACCGAGTCTGTCTAAATTGGCATTGCCTACCCCTACCGAGGCCGGGACCGATGCCCTCTCCGCTATCGAGCAGTTGATCACGGTGGTGGCGCGGTTGAGATCGCCCGAGGACGGTTGCCCTTGGGATCTAGCTCAAACCCCTCAGACCTTGATCCCCTATGTGATTGAGGAAGCCTATGAAGTGGTGGATGCCCTGCGGAGTCGAGATCCCATCGCGATCGCCGAAGAGCTAGGGGATCTGCTCCTCCAAGTGGTTCTCCAGGCGCAGATTGCCAGTGAACAGGGTCAGTTCTCTCTGGTGGACGTGGCCAATGGCATTAGCCAAAAACTGATCCGCCGCCATCCCCATGTATTTGGTGAGGTGACGGTCACCAGTGCCGAAGAGGTGCGGCAAAATTGGGAGCAAATTAAGGCAGCAGAGCAGGGAACGGATGGGACGAAACCCCCGTCTGACAGAGAAGCTCCAGCGCTATGCCCAGACACTGCCCCCCCCTAACAGCAGGGATGAAAATTTCCCGGCAGGCAGCTCAGGCAGGTTTTGAGTGGGAAAACGTCGAAGGGGTCTGGGCCAAATTCCATGAAGAATTGGCAGAATTTCAACAGGCGATCGCCCAGGAAAGTCCAGCAGCCCAGGAAGCAGAACTGGGGGATTTGCTCTTTACCCTGATTAACCTGGCTCGTTGGTATCACCTCGATCCGACGGCGGCACTCCATGGCACCCATCAACGGCTGATTCAGCGGCTATTACAGATAGAAGCGGTGGCTGAACACCCCCTGTCCAACTACTCTTTGACGGAATTGGAGGCTCTGTGGCAACAGGCTAAAGCCCACCTTCGTGCCCAAAATTCGGGGGAGATCGTTTGAGGACAATTGCTGAATTCACGGCCATGGCTTTGCCATTTCCCCTGAGAACTCCCTAGACTAGAAGACTACACCTCACTGTTTTAGGTGCCCTCCTGGCGAATCTATGTCCTTACCAATTGTCGCGATTATCGGTCGTCCTAACGTGGGCAAGTCTACCCTCGTGAATCGGTTGGCAGGGAGTAACGATGCCATCGTTTTCGATCAGCCAGGGGTAACCCGCGATCGCACCTATCGAGCCTGTTTCTGGCAAGATCGAGAGTTCTTGGTGGTGGACACTGGGGGGTTGGTCTTTGAAGATGATACCGAATTTTTACCCCTGATTCGTCAACAGGCTCTGGCTGCTTTGGCGGAGTCCAGTGCGGCGATTTTGGTGGTGGATGGACAGGCCGGGGTGGCTGCTGCGGATCAGGCGATCGCCCAATGGTTGCGTCAGCATCCAGTTCCCACCTTGATTGCCGTCAACAAATGTGAGTCCCCAGATCAGGGTCTGGCTCAGGCAGGTGAGTTTTGGAGCCTGGGTTTGGGAGAGCCATTTGCCGTTTCTGGCATTCATGGCAATGGCACTGGCGATCTTCTGGATGAATTGATTACCCACCTGCCGATCTCCACGGGGGATGAGGCCCCGACCGAGACCCGGGTGGCCATTATTGGCCGTCCCAATGTCGGTAAATCCAGTCTCTTGAATGCGCTGGTTGGGGAAACCCGCGCCATTGTCAGCCCCATTTCTGGAACCACCCGGGATGCCATCGATACGGTAATTGAGCACCAGGGACGGCAGTATCGTTTGATTGACACCGCCGGAATTCGCAAAAAAACGATCCGTGGAATACGGCCCGGAATTTTTTGGCATCAATCGCGCCTTCAAAGCCATCCGCCGCTGTGATGTGGTCTTGCTGGTGATTGATGCCGTGGATGGGGCAACGGAACAGGATCAGAAGTTGGCGGGCCGCATTGCCGAAGAGGGACGAGCCTGTGTGGTGGTAGTCAATAAGTGGGATGCCATTGAAAAAGATAACCACACCATCTATGACTTCGGACGGGAACTCAAAGACCGCCTCTATTTCATCGATTGGGCAGAGATGATCTTTGTCAGTGCCCAGACGGGGCAGCGGGTGAACAAAATTCTCGATCAGGTGGATCAGGCTGCCGGACAACACCAGCGACGGGTGACCACCGCAGTCGTCAACGAGGTGTTAGAAGAGGCCGTGGGCTGGCGATCGCCCCCAGCCACCCGCCAAGGGCGACAAGGGAAAATTTACTACGGCACCCAGGTCTCCAGCCAGCCCCCCACCATTGCCCTGTTTGTCAATGACCCAGAACGCTTCAACGACAACTACCGTCGCTATATTGAACACCAGGTTCGCCAACATCTTGGCTTTGCTGGGACTCCGATTCGCTTGCTCTGGCGGGGCAAAAAAGTCCGGGAGGCCGAACAGGGCGGCCCCAACCGAGCTACCCACGTTTAATCATGGATCTCCTGCGATCGCTGCCCCTGGGTCTTTACCTGGAACAACCCATTACCTGGCTTCATCACCTTGATCCCCGTGTCAAACTCGCTTGGTTAATGGGATTTCTAGCAACCCCCATTCTCGCTGATCCCCTCTGGCGAATTTTTTTGGTGCTGTTGTTAATGGGGGTGACTTTGACCACCCTTATCCCTCTGCGGGTGTGGCGACAACAGATAGGATGGTTGGTAGCATTATGTTTGGGGATATTGGTCTTGACAGCGGTGTTCCCCGATGGCATCGACACCCGCCACCAACCCCGACTGCCCGCCGATGAACTGGCTTTTGCCCAGGCAACTACCCTGCCAGTGCCGCCACCCCGGACATGGCTCAACGGAACAATCCCCCAGCCATCGGGGTTACCCCAGCCAACCTCCTACGCCTATGTACTGGTGCAACAGTGGCCGATCAAAATTACACGCCGCTCCCTTGATCTAGGGATACGGGTAAGTACACTGTTGTTTACCTTGATCTACAGCACCAATCTCTACCTGTTGACCACTGCCCCAGAAGAGATTACAGCGGGTTTGGAAGATCTGCTACAGCCGCTTCGCCGCCTTCGGGTGCCCGTAACAGAAATTGCCCTCACCCTCACCCTTTCGCTCCGCTTTATTCCCCTGGTTTTAGAGGAAGTGCAAAATCTGTTTCGGTCGATCCGCACCCGTGCCATTAACTGGAAGAAATTGGGGTGGCGTGGAGCCGTGCAAATCTGGTTGATGGTGACCGAGCGCCTGCTGGAAAACTTACTTCTACGAGCAGAGCAAATTGCAGCGGCAATGCAAGTCCGAGGGTTTACCAGCCCCGATCAACATCGGGTACAGTGGCACCAGCTGCGCCTCCGCCCCCCAGACTGGTTGGCTCTCGCCAGCTTGCTGCTGCTCTGTGGTGCGCGGTTATATTGGGGCGGAGATTCCTGAGTTAGCTATGCAACCCTGGTACTGGCGATCGCGTCCCTTGGCGTTACGGACAGGGGCAGACATCTTTACAGCGCTCTGCCGTCCCCAGCCGCTCACCGCTCCTCACCGCCTGCCCTTTGCCACCCTCCTAGAAAGCCCCTATCCCCCCTCGCCTGATTGCCCCCAGAACAGTCGCTACTCGATTTGTGGCGGCCCTCCTCGCCAGCATCAAGGACAACCCCTCGTCTGGATTCCCCCCATCGGCTCGATACTCCCCTGCTTGCGGCAACGACTCCACCACGCAGCCCTAGCAGCAGCGGTAACCCCCAACCCCGACTTGCCATTCACAGGGGGGTGGCTGGGTTGGTTGGGGTACGACCTGGCTTGGGAAATTGAACAACTGCCCTATCTCAAAGCCGACGAGTTACCGTTTCCCGTCGCTTGCTGGTATGAACCTGACTACTTTGCGGTGCTGGATCATCAAGAACAAATGCTCTGGCTCGCCGCCAGTGATCCCAGGCACTTAGATCCCTTGGAATCTCGCTTGGAGTCAGCTGTCCTCTCCCCCATTACCGCCCCAGATCCCCTGCCCTTGATCACTCCTCCCGACTTCCAGACAATGCAAGCAGATTACCAAGCTGCGGTTTTGCAAGCTCAGCGCTATATTCAGGCAGGGGAGATCTACCAGGCCAATCTCTCCGTTCGGTTTCGAGTTCAGACTGCGACAGATAGCTGGCAACTTTACCGTACCTTGCAGCAGATTAATCCCTCTCCCTTTGCCAACTACTGGCAGACACCCTGGGGGGTGATTCTCAGTTGTTCCCCGGAACGTTTGGTGACCCTCCAAGGCGATCGGGCTCAATCCCGACCGATCGCAGGCACCCGCCCTCGAGGCAACACCCCCGATCAGGATCACCAGCTCGCCGCCGAGCTGCTCTCCAATCCTAAGGAACGGGCTGAACACATCATGCTGGTGGATTTGGAGCGCAACGACTTGGGGCGCGTCTGCCAGTGGGGTTCGGTGCAAGTGGATGAATTATTGACCCTGGAGCGCTATAGCCATGTGATGCATCTAGTGAGTAATGTCAGCGGTCAACTCCAACCCCAGGGGGATGCCATTGACCTGATCCGCGCCCTCTTCCCTGGCGGTACGATTACCGGCTGTCCCAAGGTACGCTGCCTGGAAATCATTGAAGCATTAGAACCCCAGCGCCGCAGCCTCTTCTATGGCTCCTGTGGCTATCTTGACTGGCGCGGCCATTTGGATCTGAATATTCTGATTCGCACCTTACTGTTGACCGATCAGCCAGCCTCTCAGCAGCTCCCCACCCCTCACTGGATGGTGTGGGGACAGGTGGGGGCAGGGATTGTAGCAGACAGCGACCCGCTACGGGAGTGGGAGGAATCGTTGCAAAAAGCCCAGGCACAATTGGCCGCTCTGGGCTGGGTGAGTGCTGCCACATCCTAGGGTGGAGGGGAATTCCCACAAAATTCAATTTTAGAGTAGTACAGTTTGTCAATTTCCCATAAAGTAGGGAGAGGCATGATTCCGGGGCAGCCCCTTTGACCACTGAAGCTGGCCTTGACCATGGTTAGCCTCTCTAACATCCGTTTCCATCGGGGCTGGGAGTCAGGGCACTGGCAGGGAGTTAGGGAATCGGAAACCCAGGAGTTCTGTGGATAGGGTGATCGATTGTAACAGCTGGGCGATATGATCAATCAGCAGCAGTTGCTCAACACCTAGGGCGGTTGGTGGGCTGCTTTAGCATTGGATGTCTGTGTCTGGAGAACTGACCCGTGTGAGCCTCCCAATGATGACAGCCTAAAGCTGTCATTGTGCCTTAGCAATCTATATGGCTCACTCCTGGAATTGATCTCCTCCCCTGATCCACCCTGACAGTTTGTCATCCATTCAACCTGGAGACTGCATTTCCACCTTGTGTCTGAACCTGAATGAGCACTGAAACCTACCTCAACCACCCTACATTTGGCTTGCTTTTCAGAGTCTGTCTGGTTGCAGAAAGTCGAGAACTATTTACCACTCTCTACGCTCAACGTCTATTTTTCGTGGTCAATATTGCCCCTTCAGGGTTGAAGTTTGAACCCATCAGTCGCACGGACGCCCGTCTGATGGTGGAGAGTCGTTTACGGATGTTGCGTCGAGCTGGCCAAACCAGCGAGTACAATCAACTGCAAGTCATCCACCAGCGCACGTTTCAATAATGCTCCTGCCGCCGTCTGCAATTCTCGCTGAACGGATCGCCCAGATTCAACAAACCTTGCCGCCATCGGTGCGCCTGATCGCAGTCACCAAGCAGGTGGAGAGTGCGGTGATCCGCGCTGCCTACGTTGCAGGACTGCGAGACTTTGGTGAGAATCGGGTTCAGGAGGCGATCGCAAAACAACTGCAACTCCAGGATTGTCCGGGGATTACCTGGCATCTGATTGGACATCTCCAGAGTAATAAAGTACAAAAAGCCTTAGGACACTTTCAGTGGATTCACTCGGTTGATAGCCTCAAGCTTGCCGATCAACTAAACCATCTGGCGACAGATTTATCCCAACCCCCTTGCATTTGTCTTCAGGTCAAAATCCTCCCAGATCCCAACAAATATGGTTGGACGGTTCCGCAACTGCTGGCTGATTTAGCCACCCTGAATCAATATACACATCTCGATATCTGTGGATTAATGACAATTCCAACCCCCTTGGTTTAAGTGCGCCAGAGATCCAGACGGTCTTTTACCAAACGCAAGCACTGATGACTCAAATCCAACGGCAAGGTTGGTCGAATTTACGCTTGCGACACTTGTCCATGGGGATGTCTCAGGACTACCCTTTGGCGATCGCCGCCGGTGCCACCATGGTACGTCTAGGACAAATACTATTTGGTGAACGGCTCCAAATTACTGGAACTGCTCCCCAGTAGGTTGAGAATTCCATGTGGAACATTTCGCTGCCCATAGAAGTCAGGGGCAGCCGGAGGCTGTTGGCGTTGCAACGGAGTCAACCCCAGTTTTTTAATGTGGTAAAGTTGCAAAAAATCCTAGGGTTTTGAGTGTTGTATTCAAGATCATCGATTTTTTGGTCAAACCTTTAGTAAAGTATTGAAGGCAAATGCTGTATACTATCTGGTCATCTCAGTGAAAATCAGTAGGTGTCAAGGTCGGCTTCATCCTAGCTCTAAATACATTTTAGGGTCGGGTGAAGTAGCACTTGTAACAGCAATCTCTGCCGAGGAATAGAAGTGTAGTTCTATTCCTTGGTTCGGCTTTTCATCGTGAGTGACAGCTTCCCAGAGTTAACCCTGAGTCTAATGGAGTGTGGACAGTGAACAATATTTTCACCAAACTGCGGGATTTCGTTGGATTAAATGACTCCGCAGAATATGACTATGACTATGATGAGACCACGGGTGAAGAGTACCCTCAGAGCCCCTATCGTCAAGAAACTGCACAAACTGAGGAAGAGAGTCAAAGCCGTCGTCGGATGGCACGGAGCCGAGTTGCTGTGGATTCAGAAGTGGGATTAGGAGTGACAATGAATAATGTAATTGGTATGCCTAGAGCCTCGAATGGAGTTCCCGAGGTCGTGATTATGGAACCCCGTTCCTTCGAAGAAATGCCCCAGGCCATCCAAGCCTTGCGGGAACGGAAATCCATCATTCTCAACCTCAACATGATGGATCCCGATCAAGCTCAGCGGGCGGTAGATTTTGTTGCGGGAGGCACCTATGCCATTGATGGACATCAAGAGCGCATTGGTGAAAGTATTTTTCTATTCACTCCCAACTGTGTACAGGTGAGTACTCAATCGGGTGTGGCTCACGAGGCTGCCCCGGCCCAGGTACGGGTACCTCGGCCTCAAGCCCCTGCACCCGCCTGGGTTTCTGAGCCATCGGCAATGATGGCCTAGATTCTCTGCTCCATCCATCGTTACTCAGGTGATATGGCGATGCCAACGGAGGCTTGTGGGCAATGTTCCCCTAGCCTCCTTACTGAGTTGAATTGGCATCTATTGGCAGTGGGAGCGTAGTTTGTCCATTCGATTTGCCATGATTGGCGGCGGGGTAATGGCTGAAGCCATTCTGTCTCGCTTGCTAGCTCAAAGTTTTTACCAACCTCAGGAAGTCCTGGTGAGTGAGCCGCAACTCCAGCGGCGGGACTTCTTGCAGAGTCGTTACGGGATTCAGGTGACGGATGCGAATGCGTTGACCCTCCAGTCAGTGGAAGTATTGGTGCTGGCAATTAAGCCCCAGATGCTTGACCTCGTGGTGCAGGATCTCACAACTCATCTTGCTGCATTACCAACAGCGCCCTGCCCTCTCGTGCTCTCTATCCTGGCCGGAGTGCCTCTCCGGCGGTTAGAAATAGCCTTCCCTAACTATCCGGTGGTGCGTGCTATGCCCAATACCCCAGCAACCATTGGGGCTGGCATGACGGCGATCGCCCCAGGTCAGTGGACCCAATCAGGGCATCGAACCCTCGCACGGCAGATCTTTCTAGCTGTGGGTGAAGTTGTGGAAGTCCCAGAAGCACTGATGGATGCTGTCACAGGATTGTCGGGATCGGGGCCAGCCTTTGTCGCTGTGATGATCGAAGCCCTCAGCGATGGTGGAGTGGCAGTGGGGTTACCCCGGGCGATCGCGGCACAACTAGCTTTACAAACCGTGCTGGGGACAACGCAACTGCTGCAAGAATCAGGGATGCACCCGGCTCAACTCAAGGATCAGGTCACCAGTCCGGGGGGCACCACAATTGCTGGAGTGGCACAATTGGAACAGGCTGGGTTTCGCTCTGCCCTGATGCAAGCAGTTCGAGCTGCCTACGAGCGTTCCCAAGAGTTAGGAACCCTGTAAATTCCCCTGAAGAACGCCTGTAACATGGGTGCGATTGCCATCCCACAAAGCTTTGGCCATGGGTGGGTCAGTGAACCTCCTAGAATCGGCGTCTGACCCTCTGAGAATTTTCTCCGCTGCTTCACCCTAGCTATATCTGTGGGTGCAGGGGCAGGAAAAGCGTTGCAGGGTGATTACAATCACAGTCCAGGGGCAGGGAGATCACAGCACCCTCTAGGAGGGATAGGGTTCACTGCTGCTATCAGCATCCGAATGTCTTATCAACACTTCGGATCGGCGCAGGACTAAAATGGTGTTCCTCATGAGAGAAATTGAAGCTAATCAGGCTGAATGGGTGGCGTTCCTGATTGAGAGTGCTCCAGAAAACCAGCGGGGATCTGGGGTGATTCAGACCTGAACCCGTTTCCCTAGGAGGGGATATGAGCCTTGTACACTTGGCCGTCCAGTCCGCGATCGCAATTGCCTGTTCCTGTGTTGCCAGTATTTTAATTCCTCGGCAATTGCCAGGCCGTTGGGTCAGTTTGGTTCTGATTGGTTTTGTTGGGGTGCTATTGGGGGAGTGGGGATTTCGAATGCTCAACCAACAATTTGGCGTTACCTCCTCAGTGCTGACCTGGCAATTTCAAGGGGTTCAGATTGTCCCGGCCATTCTTGGCTCTGCTGCAATCATTTATGTGATTACCCTGTTACTCCAATGGGTACGATACTACGATCGCTGATCCCCGTCAGGACGCTCCAACAGGCGGCGTTGACCGTGGCTATGAATCACGAGGGCATAGAATGTCGGTGATGCTTGGGGTGTCTGCATATCCGCAGCGATCGCTGCTCGGAGCTGTTGGTCATAAACCTGAGGGAATTGCTGGCGGCGATCGCCCTCCCCCGCTGGGTATGGCAGGGGAATAAACTCCCGATGGACTCGGTTACAGGCCATTCCCCCAAGACTAAACAAGAATGCCTCGTTTGGGGGCTGAAACAGTTGGGAGATCTGGGAAACAGTTCGGGGCGTGTACTGGCGAATCCCATGGTAGCCGTAGAGCTGTAGACAGGCGCGGCTGGGTAAGAGGTGAATTTGTAAAATCGGGCGATGGCGGCGGGCAATCCAGTCATGAATTTGGCGGAACAAGGTCAGATCTGCCTCAATATGCTCCAAGGCCGACTGGGAGATTAAGAAGTTGGCCTGATCGGGAATCACCTCTAGAATTGACTGGGCGGCAACCTGATGGAACTGGAAACTGGGGTACTGCTGCTTCAGGATAGACCAGTGGGGGTGGGGGTAGGGATCAAGCCCTGTGTAGCTACTGATCTGTTGCTGGCTCCAGTGCCAGAGGCGATCGCCATAGCCACCGGAACCACAGCCAATATCAACCACATGGATCGCTCCCAGTTCTTGGCGGAGGGCATCCCAGGGGAGTGTTACCCAAAATAAATCTGATAACTTGCGGCTGGGGGAACTGGTGAGGGGGAGGGTTGGCCAAACCATCTGCCAGTGACGAGGTCGAAAATCTCGGAGTTGCAGGTGTGGATCGAGATCGGCCAGTGCCCTGCGATTATTCACCCAGTTCAGCAGCCAGTACAGTGGTTGTTGCCAGAGTCGCAAACCACGATCGGCATTCAAACCATGAATCGAGGTGGAAGGACGCAGCATCGCTCAATGGGGGGGATGGATCGCCACAAACCCCTCTAACAGATTGCGCCACAGGGGAACTTGTGCGGTGTAGGAATTGGCAACTGCGGTGAGCCGCCCTTGATGAAGCAGGGATGGTAACGCAGACCGCTGGGCGATCGCCACTTCTGCCCAGTGAGCCAACGCTTCCACATCCTCTACGGCAACCATCCAGCCATTGGCACCATGCTGAACCAAATCCATTGCCTGCCCCACTTGGGTGGTGACCAAAGGCACCCCACTGGCCATGGACTCTAACACGGCTTTTGGCCCTCCTTCCTGGCGAGAGGCGACGATGTAGAGATCCAGGGTCTGAAATAACTGCCCAATATCTGGATAGTAATTGAGTAGGCAATGGCGATAGGGAACTCCCAGACGTTCTAAACCAGCTTTCACATACCCCCGAGCTGGGCCAGAAAGGAGCACCCAGAGATCGGGAATGCGAGATTTCAGCCGCTCGATGGTTTGGAGAAACACATCTGGCCCCTTAATCCGCTTCGGTTCTAAACCAGCACCCCAACCTACTCCATCTTTCTGAAAGGAGCCTACCACCACCGCAGTCTCAGGAAGGCCATATTTGGCTCGCATCCGCCGCCGCGATTCCGAAGTTTGTACCGGAAAGTAGTCGAGGTTAATGCCGATGGGAATCCGAAACACTTTTTCTGGGGCAATGCCCGAACTCAAAACCACCTCCTGCATGGCTCGGTGGGAGACTTGAATGCGAGCAATCTCAGGGTGAAACTGGCAGAGTTGCTGATAACATTGATCAAACTCGGGCACCCCCGTACCGGGAAGTCCATGGAAATAGGCCAACCCGACCCGCTGGGGAAGTTGCCGCCAATCAGCATTGGCAAGCACAAACTGACTGCCATAGAAAATTGCCTGGTGGGGTGCGGATAAGAGCCACGGATGTTGTACCACTTGCGCCCCTAGCAAACGGGCAATTCCTGCCAGTTCCCGCAGTTCCCAGGACAGCACCCACTGGGGCGAGTCACTCACCAGCAACAACCGGGAATAAGGTGTCCAGCGATCCGTAATCTGATGGGCACCCCATTGTTTGCACCCACGACCCACCCGCCGGGTACCCATGCACAGGGGCGAGAGGGCGGCCTGCCACTTCATGGGCCACACCCCCCCGCTGGTGCTGTTTTGATCAGGCGGAGATCGGCAATGGCAACCCGATTGTTCCCCGTGGCAGTTGCTCTGGCGATGGGGTGAAGGCGGAATCCGGTAAGGCGATCGGAGGGATGCAATTCCAGTAATTTTAAGTCGTAGGTATAGGTATGCATCTGGGAATCGGACAAGAGGGGAATTTGGAGCGCATGGCTGTCACTGAAGTTGGATTCTCCGTTCAACTGGTAATAAAGTTGTAACGCTCGGGGAGAAAAATTGGAGTCAGCAGCTAACTGCACTAAGAAATGGCTGTAATTTGCCAAACAGATATTCAGGGGGGGCTGGAACGTGAGGCTAGGAGTGTCTGCCGTGACCTGCCAGGAGGGAATGCCCGTTCCTGGGACTACCGTCATCCCAGAGACCTTCCAGAGCGCCGCGTTATGAATATCCCAAGGGAAATCCTGGTTGCTGGGTTGGGGGAGCTGCGGCGATCGCTCCGTATTGGTGGGTTGGATCTCCGTTGCTGCGTCCAGTCCCCAGGCGTCCGATGGGCCGATCGTGAGGTCAATGGAGGGGTGTCGATAGACTACGGGCGTACCCCTGTCTCCCTGGGAACTAAGTCGCAGGGTAATGGTTTGTCCCCGATACTGCTTTAAGGAAAACTGCACCGGATACCAGTGGGCAGGCTCTGCCCTCAACCGCTGGCTGATGTGGAAAGACTGGGAGGGGTTGGAGCCCTCTAACTCAATCGTTGCCGTGAGGGGTTGGGGTGAGGCCATTGGGGCTGTCCCCAGAGCGATCGCAGTTTGAAACTTAGCTGCTTCTAAATTTTCTGGGAGTGAGATCGTCCAGGTAATGGCACTGGGGGTGGGTAGGACTAGATTTAAGTGGCGGTAGTCGGAAAACGGCAGGGTAGTCTGACCCCAATCCGGAGACCACACGACCTCTGGGGTTGCCTCTGCAACCTGGACGCTATCTAGGACAAAATCTCCCTGTAACGTCCAGTGCTGTTGAGGGGCAAACACCGAAAGTTGGTGGCGATCCAGGATTGCCGCCCGCTGGTTCAGCATATCCACTAGGCCCACACCCCAGATAAAGACATACTGTTCACAGTAGGTGGGAGCCGTCTGATAGTGGCGTAAACAAGCCGCCGAAACCGGACTGCGTGAGTAAATATAGTGCATCTTATCCCCGGAGGTGAGATTGGAGGTTACATATAAAAATGTCAGGCTTGCCAGGAAGGTGAGACTCCAGAGCCTTGCAGTCCCTGCCGTTACCCACTGCCCCATCGGTGAGGTCAAACTATCGGCCCGATGCCCTCCCAGCACATAGGCAAGACCCAGCAACCCCATCCAGAAGCTCATAAATGGGGTCACATACCAGGGAGCTAGATTTCCCCGCGCCACCGTAATTTGCAATACCACCACCAACCCATAGACGATCAGCATCAGGGCTGGTGCTGCCTGCTGCCACCGTCTCCGCTGCCACCCCAGCAACCCCAGCCCGGTGACTGCGAGGGCAAGACCTACCAGACCCACGGTTTGCGATCGCTCGTACTCGCTACCAATGGCAAAGGGGTAGCCCAGTGCCCGTAAAATGAGGGAACCATCCAACCCTTTAGGAGCCTCCACCCGTTGGGTTTGCCCCAACAGCACATACACCCCGTAATAAAGTACATAGGGCCAGAGACCAATCCCAGCAGCCAATCCATAGGCCAGATAGTGCCAGAGCCGCCGAAATTTAAGCAACCCCATCCCGAGCAAAAATGCCGGCCAAGCAGCCAGCCCTGCCCCCCAACACCAGGAAGCCATGATGCCCCCAGTTGCCATGATCCCGATCCCCTGCCATTGACCGGGGAAGCGACTCAACCCCCAACTCCCCAGCAGGACAGCGAACAGCCCTAGAAGGACAGCGAGACTGGTATCCCCGTAAGTGAAAACCACAATTTGGGAGGTGGAAAACACCAGCGCCGATACCAGCGGCCAGAGCCATTTGCGGCGGCGATAGGGGGAGAGATGGGTGAGCAGATTATGGAGCAACCAGACATTCAGCAGTGAGATCCCCATCCCAATATAGAGTTCAACATAGGTATTCCAGTGGGAGCAGGCCGCCGCCAGAATCCGAATCAAGGTGGGAATGGCAATGGAATGGCTGCGGAGAAAGGTATCCCGAAAGTAATGGCTCCAGTCGTAGCTACCCTCCAATACCTGGGTCACCAAGGGAACAAATAGCACCAGGGTATCGCTGGAGAGATTGTTAGCCCCGGTGGAGATCATGATGTTGAAAATGTGCCAGATCGGTAGCAGGGTTAAGGCCAGGATCACGGCATTTTCTAGCCCTTGCCAAACCCTTGCGGGTCGAGTCTGGGAACGGGATTCCCTGTGAACCAACCCGTTTCCCAGGCCATGCAGCCACTGGCCGCGATCGCGGTTGACGGTCGGTTCAGTCATGACTTTCTCCTTGCACCGGGATCTCCAGTCCCAATACGGCCAAATAACGTCTGCTCACCGTGGTCAGGCTGGGCAGCGCAATCTGGGCTTGTCGCTGCTCATATTCCCCCACCAGTTGTTCCAGGAGGTCGGGAATGGCGGCGGGTTGGTGAAACCCTAAACCTGCGGCACCGACAATTTCAGGATGACCGCCACTCTGGAGGTAGAGGGCTGGTAACCCACAGGTAAGGGCTTCAATCAGGCCATTGGAGCAAGGGTCATGCTGACTGGCGGTGATGTAAATGTCGTGTTGCCGGAGCAGTTGAGCCAGTTCCTCAGAGGGCAGGGGGGGAACCTTGCGAAGGCGCTGAAACGGCAGCGGCGATCGCCCCACAAAGGTGTACTCAAACCGTTGCCAATCGAGATGCTCTTCTAGCCATCGGTAGGTGGCAGCTCCCTTGTTAGGATTGCTTGACCAGCTACTAGAGATCAGGCGAATCTTGCGATCGCGATCAAAGGGTTGCCGTCCCTGGGCATGGAAGATTTGAGGATTGGCGGCATTGGGGATCACCACTGGCGATCGCATCGCATACCCCAGTTCTTGATGCTGCTGGAGGCTGTAATGGGACTGAAAAATCGTGGCGGCAGCCAGTTCTTGATTGACCTGCCAAATCCGCCGATCGCTGCCATCGTCAAACCCACGATAGGTGCCAATGGGGCCATCCACCCGATGGACAAGGCGACAGCCTTGGCGTTGAAAGGCACGAAGCCGTTCAACATCAAAATTAAAGGAATTCAAGAGACAGGCTGGAGTGGTTGCCGAAATCCGGTTATATTCAACCCGCACCCCCTGCTGCTCCAAGGCATGGCACAAAGCCCGCATAAACTGATGCCCTCCCCCGTAGGTGGCGGGCTGAATTCGTGGAACAGGGCTAAGTCAGCGCGGGTGAACTGAGCGATCGCCCGATCCACCCCCAGTTTCCCGGATCGATACAGTTGCCCCAAAACCCCCATAATCTCTATCCGCAGGGCTTCTGAGCACAGGCCATCAGCATGTGGCTGACCCATCGGGCTGGGATCAACCGCTGCAGGCGCATCCCCAAACGCCCCCCCAACTCCCAGGCACGAGGCCAAAATCATGGTGCAGGGTACGACTCCAACCCTGATCTCGATGAATCGGCTGGATCTGGAGGACGTGAAATCCCGCGATCGCCAGCTCTTGGGCTAATTCGGGTACGGTCAATCGCCACTGATAAAACCGCAGGGTTTGAGAAGGCTGGGGACTTGCTGGCTGAGATCGGGCATCCCGCCAAATATGTCGCCAATTTTGAAACGGTACGCTGACAAATAAAAAACCGCCAGGTTTGAGCAGGCGATAGGCTTCCCGCATACAATCCCCCAAGCCATTTTCAAAATGCTCAAAGGTACCCCAGGAAAAATAGGCATCAAAGGTGGCGGCAACAAAATCAGTCTGGCGAATATCGCGACAGGCAAACTGATAGTCGGGTAGGAGGCTCTGTAATCGGGTGATCGTGGGGGCACTGATATCCAGCCCGGTGACCTGAAAGCCCTGGTTAGTGAGAAAAACTGTCCAGGCTCCCAACCCACAGCCTCCATCAAGAATGCGACTGCCAGGTAAAAGCTGCCCCAGGAAAGGCTCCATGATTTGGTACTCTTCGGCCTGGGCGATCGCTGCAGCCTGGGGCAGATGGGCAACTCCCTGCCACTGTTGAGACCAGAAATCAGCGACGAAGACACTTTCATCAACTGTAGCTTGCTGCTCTGAGGTGGCTAGGTAATCTTTGCGCATAGATAAATCATAGGCGAGATGGCGGATTGCTTCAGTCATTACCACCAAGCGACTCCGTGGGTTACCCAGCTTGGCTTCACATTAACCCCTCTGCAACCTTGATCGTGATTATCCCCGCAATTTCCGCCGTTAAGCGCCTCACCCCGCAAGGATCATTGGCTTAGTCATTGGAATTGCATGGGAGTTCCCTTGATGCCTTCAAGGTTGAGACAGGGTTATTGTAAACTGTGGAGTGGTTTACATCGTCTGGAAAGTTACCATGCAAATCGGTGAGAAGGTTCGGGTGCGGCGACTCCGGGAAAAAGTATCTGATCCGGTGATTGCGAAGTTGGGCAAGATTGGTACCATTCGTGACTTTAAAATGGTGGATGGCAGTGGCGTTGGCTTACTGGTAGAGTTTGAAGATCGATTTGCCACCTGGTTCTTTGAGGATGAACTAGAATCGGCCTAAACCACCGCAGATCGTGGGCATTATTGCTGCGATCGCTCAGTTAAAGCAATCGGTTTAGCCTTCACGGGTCGAAAACCTCGCCCCTTGCCATCGACATAGATCCTTGAGATCGATCGAGCAATCAAGCCTGCCGCTGGGAACAGCGGTGTATTTATAGTTGGGGTGACAGATGGCGTTCATTCTCACATTTTTAGGTAAGGGCGGCACTGGCAAAACAACGCTGGCGATCGCTGCCGCCAAAGAATTTGCCAGTCAGGGGCAACGGGTGCTCCTCGCCGGTCAATCCTCGGGGCCGGGTTTAGGATTGTTGCTGGAAACCCCCCTAGAAGCTGATCCCAAGACCATTGCTCCCAACTTACAGGTGGTGCAACTCCAAACCTCAGTCTTGCTGGAACGGAACTGGGAAACCCTCAAAGAGCACGAAGCTCAGTATCTCCGATCCCCCTTCCTGAAGTCGGTGTACGGCCAGGAACTTGGAGTCTTACCTGGTATGGACAGTGCTCTGGCCTTGAATGCCATTCGGGAGTACGACGCTAAGGGCAACTATGATGTGATTGTCTACGATGGCTTGGGTGACCAGACAACCCTGCGGATGATGGGAATGCCGGAAATTCTCAGCTGGTATCTGCGGCGCTTTCGGGAGGTGTTTGACAACTCCGGTATCGGCTCGATTCTGGCTCCGTTTGTGCAACCCTTTCTTAGCAGCGTGCTCCAGGTGGGAGTCTCGGGGGATAGTATTGCCCAACCCACCAACCAGGCCCAGAATATCCTGGAAAAGGGACGACAGGCAATCGCCGATCCAAATCGGATTGCGGCCTACTTATTAACTACCCCAGATCCCTTGGCGATCGCCCAGGCCAAATACCTTTGGGGAGCTGCACAGCAAGTGGGGCTAACCGTGGGGGGTGTCTTGCTCAACTACCTGGATGTCAGTGTTACTGAGATTTCTGAGATGCTGATCTTGCCAGAGTTCAGTCCCTTGCCAGTGCGATCTATTCCCTACCGCATGGTGGACAACTGGGAACCCCTGCAAGCCGCCTTACCCAATTTCCGAGAAGCGATTCAGGTACCCCGGCCGATCACGATAGATGTGGCAGCTCAAACGGTCTCCCTGTTCCTACCGGGATTTGACAAAAAACAAGTCAAGCTGATCCAGAGTGGCCCCGAGATTACCATTGAAGCTGGGGATCAGCGCCGCAATCTCTACTTGCCCCCCGAACTCAGTGGCCGCTCGGCCACAGGTGCGAAGTTCCACGACGATTACCTGACCATTTCCCTCTAGCTGCAACCTTGCAAAGTGCAACGCTAACCCTATGGCTGATCCGACTCCTCCCCAGACCCCTGCCGAACCTACCTTGGAGGATGCCTCTAGCACCGCTCCCAGTCGCAGCGCCCAAACCCGTCAGCTCCTAGGGATGAAGGGGGCAGCACCTCAGGGTACCTCCATCTGGAAGATTCGCCTACAACTGATGAAGCCGATCACCTGGATTCCTCTGATCTGGGGAGTGGTTTGCGGGGCTGCGTCTTCGGGTAATTACACCTGGACCCTGGAGAATGTGCTGATTTCCAGTGCCTGTATGTTGCTATCGGGGCCATTATTGACCGGCTATACCCAAACCCTCAATGACTTCTATGACCGCGAGATCGATGCCATCAACGAACCCTACCGTCCCATTCCCTCTGGGGTGATTTCGATTCCCCAGGTGGTGACTCAGATTTGGGTGTTGTTGCTGGCGGGATTGGGCGTTGCCTATGGCCTGGATCTGTGGGCGGGTCATGCCTTTCCCACCATTACGGTGTTGGCCCTGGGCGGCTCTTTGATCTCTTATATTTACTCAGCTCCCCCCCGTGAAGCTCAAGAAAAATGGTTGGTTGGGGAATTACGCCCTTGGTGCTAGCTATATCGCGCTGCCGTGGTGGGCGGGTCATGCCTTATTTGGCGATCTCAGTCCCACGATTGTGGTGCTCACCCTGTTCTACAGTCTGGCGGGTCTGGGGATTGCGGTGGTGAATGATTTCAAAAGTGTGGAGGGCGATCGCCAACTGGGGTTGCAATCCCTGCCGGTGATGTTTGGGATTACTACCGCCGCCTGGATTTGTGTCTTGATGATTGATGTCTTCCAGGCAGGGGTGGCGGCCTATCTGATCGGTATTGAGCAGAATTTGTATGCCACGATCCTGTTGCTGTTGGTGATTCCCCAAATTACCTTCCAGGATATGTACTTTCTCCGGGACCCTCTGAACAACGATGTTAAATATCAAGCCAGTGCCCAACCCTTTCTGGTGCTGGGAATGCTGGTAACAGCTCTGGCCCTGGGTCACGCGGGTGTATAGTGTCCCCAGCCACCATGACTGATTTTTGGTCGGCAGTTCTGGACTTTGCCCGTGGGATCACCACCGCCGTCGGTATCCAGTTGTTAACTGATTTTGGTCAGGCTCAAGCCATCGAGAAACAGGATGGCAGCCTGGTAACCCAATCGGATCAGTGGGCGGATTTGACCCTGAGATCGGCGATCTCTCAGCGGTTTCCTGACCATGGGGTGCTGAGTGAAGAAGTGGAACACATTTTTCCAACCACCGAATGGTGCTGGGTGATTGACCCCTTAGATGGCACCACCAACTTTGCCCGCGGCATTCCTCTTTGGGGAATTTCCCTGGGGTTGCTATACCGGGGAACACCAGTCTTTGGCTATGTGCATTTCCCCCCTCTGCAACAATCGTTTCATGGATTTTGGTCCGGGGAGTCGGGGTTAACCGGGCCAACCGGAGCCTTTCTAAACCAGAAACCTATCCACAGCAGCACTGATGCCCTGACAAAAAATCACTTTTTCAACCTCTGTGCCCGCAGTATCTCGGTGCTGCAACAACCTTTCCCCTGTAAGATTCGCATGTTGGGGGTGGCGTCCTACAATTTTCTGCTGGTGGCCGCTGGTGCCACCTTGGGTGGTGTCGAAGCCACCCCGAAAATCTGGGATTTAGCAGGCGCTTGGCCGATTGCCCAAGCCGCTGGCGCGACCTGGGTGCCCTTGCAATCCGAGCCGTTGTTCCCCCTGCAACCGGATCTGGATTACGGCGATCGCTCCCTGCCGACCTTGGTTGTCAGCCGTGGTGAACTGGTGCCGATCTTTTGCCCCCTCGTCCAGTCAGTGGCTAAACCTACTTACCAATACAAAAGCGGCTAAAGATTTGATCCAACACCGACTCTGTGACCGCTTCGCCGGTGATGGTTCCTAATTCTTGAATCGCCGTTCTCAGGTCAATGCTCCAAAAGTCTAGGGGGAGTTGAGCCGCTAAGGTCTCCTGCACCTGCTGGAGTGCCATTTGGGCACGGATCAGGGTGGCTCCCTGCCGTTGATTGATGGCAAAGTCCAGGTTGGCAGCGTGCAGATTGTGGTGCTGAACGGTGGCGAGGATCGCCGCTTCTAACCCCTCAATGCCCTGATCATGGGCGGCAGCAGTGGTTACTATCTGGAGAATCGCTCCAAGATCAGGGAGGGTCTTCAAGCAATCAGCAGCCACTAAATCAATCTTATTGACCACTAAGATCACCGGGCGCTCCTGCACCTGTTGGTAAATGAGTTCGTCCGCTGCGGTCCACCCCGACTGGGCATCAATGGTCAAGAGCACCAAATCCGCTTGCTGGGCAGCGTGGCGCGATCGCGCCACGCCGATCTGCTCTACCTGATCCTGGGTGTCGCGAATCCCGGCGGTATCCAGGACTTGCACCGGAATCCCTCCCACAATCAACTGGGATTCCACCACATCGCGGGTGGTGCCCGGTAGGGAGGTAACAATGGCGCGATCGCTGCGACTCCAAGCATTCAACAGACTAGATTTCCCGACATTGGGGCGACCGACAATGGCTACCTTCAAGCCTGTGCGGAGTAATTCACCTCGGTCGGCGGTAGCCAGGAGTTGCTGCACCGTCTCTAAGGCCGCTGCCAGTTGGGCTTGAATCTTGGCTTCATCCAAGGGGGGTAAATCTTCTTCAAAATCAATCCGGGCTTCAATTTCCGCCAGGATCTCTAAACAGGTCCCCCGCAGCTGGCGGATGGGAGCCGCGAGTTTCCCCTGGAGACCAGCCAGGGCAGTTTGGGCAGCTTGGGGCGATCGCGCCCCCACGAGATCGGCAATACTTTCTGCCTGGGTCAGATCCAGGCGGCCATTGAGAAATGCCCGCAGGGTGAATTCTCCGGGTTCCGCCAGCCTTGCCCCCTGAGCCAAACAGAGTTGTAGCACCTGCTGTACCACTGCAATGCCACCGTGGCAGTGCAGTTCCACCACATCTTCGCGGGTGAAGGATCGGGGAGCCAGCATGATTAACAACAGGGCTTCATCGATCACCTGTCCCGAATCAGGATGGCGAATAGCGCCATAGAGGATGCGGTGACTCTCCCATACCTGGTGTCCCGGTGCCTGGAAAAGGGTGCGGGCGATCGCTAAAGCGTCATCACCGGAGAGACGCACAATGCCCACACTTCCCTGCTGGGGAACAATTGCAGTGGCGATGGCGGCGATGGTCGGACGCGGATCGCTCATATCTGTCTCATGGAGAGCCATGATAAGTCCAACTGGAATGGGGCGGCCATGGAGGGTTAGCTATTGTCTCCCATGGGGCCGACGGTTTCCAGGGCTTTGGGCGGTTCCGGTAGGGGGGCGATGGTCGGAGATAGATCTGGGACGATGGCCGGAACATTCACCGCTAAGGGCGTTGGACTGAAACTGAGTTTACCGTCAAGATAATCAACCCAGATGGTGTCTCCTTCCAGGAAGGTATTTTCTAACAGCTTGGTGGCAATGGTATTCTCTAACTCCCGCTGGATGGCGCGTTTTAGAGGACGGGCACCATAGACCGGGTCATACCCCACTTCCACAATGTGATCGACGGCGGTCGCCGACAGCTCCAACTTCATTTTCTGATCCGCCAGTAAAGCCTGGAGGCGACGGATTTGCAAGCCCACAATTTGCCGCAGTTCCTGCCGCGATAGGGGATGGAAGAGGATAATATCATCCACCCGATTCAGAAATTCGGGGCGGAAATGACCTCGGAGGGCATTGACCACCCGCTTGCGCATTTGTTCATACTGGGAGTCGTCCCCAGCAACGTCCAGAATCAACTCTCCACCGATGTTGCTGGTCATGACGATGACGGTATTACGGAAGTCAATCAACCGTCCCTGGGAATCCGTAATCCGCCCATCGTCCAGCACTTGCAGCAGAATATTAAACACATCGGGATGGGCTTTTTCTACCTCATCCAGCAGCACCACGGAATAGGGATGACGACGCACTGCCTCGGAGAGTTGTCCACCCTCTTCGTAGCCCACGTACCCCGGCGGTGCCCCCACCAACCGAGACACAGCATGTTTTTCCATGTATTCCGACATATCCACCCGCACCAGGGCTTCTTCGGAATCAAAGAGGCATTGAGCCAAGGCCCGTGCCAGTTCTGTTTTCCCCACCCCAGTTGGCCCCATCAACAGAAAGGAACCAATGGGGCGTCCAGGATCTTTCATCCCCGCCCGCGCCCGGCGAATTGCAGCCGCGACGGCGGAAACCGCCTCCTGCTGACCCACCACCCGTTCATGCAAAAAGGACTCCAGACTCAACAACTTTTGCCGCTCCGTTGCCAGCAATCGCTGTACCGGAATCCCCGTCCAGCGGGCGACCATCTCGGCAATATCGGTTTCAGTCACCTGTTCCCGCAACAGCGCTGTGCCCCTGGCTTGAATATCTAAGAGGTTGGCTTCCTTGGCTTCGCGATCGCGCTGCACCGCCTCTAAGCGCCCATATTTTAATTGAGCGGCGGTATTGAGATCGTAGTCCCGTTCGGCCTGCTCAATCTTCACCCGTAACTGGTCTTCTTCTTCTTTCAGGGCTTTGATGGCTTCCAGGGCTTGCTTTTCATTCTGCCATTGGGAGCTGAACTGTTCCTGTTTGGCACTTAACTCGCTGATCTCCTGCTCAATCCGCTCCAGGCGTTCCTTGGAGGTACGAATCGCCGTCAGGCTGCCCATCTGATCTTCGCTCTTGAGGGAGAGTTTCTCCATTTCCAGTTGCATTAAGCGGCGATCGATGGCTTCTAATTCCGCTGGCTTGGAGGTAATTTCCATCTTCAGGCGGGCGGCAGCTTCATCCACCAGATCAATGGCCTTATCCGGCAAGAAGCGATCGGCAATGTAGCGAGCCGATAGGGTGGCGGCAGCCACCAGAGCAGAATCTGTAATTTTGACCCCATGGTGGACTTCGTAGCGCTCCTTGAGACCGCGCAAAATCGAGATCGTGTTTTCAACGGAGGGCTGATCCACCAACACAGGCTGGAAACGCCGTTCCAACGCTGCATCCTTTTCAATGTACTTGCGATGCTCATCCAGGGTAGTGGCACCAATACAACGGAGTTCGCCCCGCGCCAGCATCGGCTTCAGCAGATTTCCGGCATCCATCGCCCCCTGGGTGGCACCCGTACCCACCACCGTGTGCAATTCATCAATAAACAAAATCATCTTGCCATCGGACTGGGTGACTTCCCGCAGCACCGCCCGCAACCGTTCCTCGAACTCACCGCGAAACTTGGCACCAGCAATCAGGCTGCCCATGTCGAGGGAAATCAGCGCCCGGTTTTGCAGCGACTCAGGCACATCGCCATTGACAATCCGCTGTGCCAAACCTTCGGCGATCGCCGTTTTGCCGACCCCCGGTTCCCCGATCAGCACCGGGTTGTTCTTGGTGCGGCGAGACAACACCTGGATCACCTGCCGAATCTCTTCATCCCGCCCAATCACCGGATCGAGCTTCCCGGCTCGGGCCTGTTCCGTGAGATCCCGCCCGTACTTCTCTAAGGCCGCATATCGGGATTCTGGACTTTGATCGGTGACTCGCTGGCTGCCCCGCACGGCTTTGACAGCTTCCTCCAGTTTCTGGGCATCCACCCCCAAACTTCGCAGCGATCGCCGCCCCACCCGATCATCTTCGGCAAAACCCATTAACAGATGTTCAATGGCAATGTACTCGTCTTGCCAGGTTTGGCGGGCGGTCTCGGCTCGGTCGAGCAGGGTATCTAAATAACGCCCTAGATAGAGCTGTTCCGCTGTAGCAGCCTTGGGCTGGCGCTGGGCATGGGCCGCCAACTGCTGCATCAACCCATTGCTGTCAATGCCAGCCCTCGTCAAGATCAGACTGCTCAACCCCTCCTGTTCCAGGAGGGCAATGATCACGTGTTCGACTTCCAAGTGTTGATGCTTGAAGCGACGAGCCACTTCCTGGGATTTCACAATTGCTTCCCAGGCTTTGTCGGTAAATTTGGAGGGGTCGGTCGGCTGCATGCTCCGGTAATCAGTGGTTGGCTACGGCTGAAATCCTCAGTGATTCTCACTCTAGCAAATTCCGGGAGGGGCTCACGGACTGATTTCAGCCGCACTGTCTCCCCTATTCAGGCCAGACTGACCGCCAGAAAGGGGTTGGTTGGTTGAGGGGGTAGATTGGTCTTACGACGAATGTCCTGGATATTCCACCCCGTTAATTTTGCCAGGGTCTGGGCCTGTTGTTCAAA
This sequence comes from Neosynechococcus sphagnicola sy1, assembly GCF_000775285.1. Classification (NCBI taxonomy): domain Bacteria; kingdom Bacillati; phylum Cyanobacteriota; class Cyanophyceae; order Neosynechococcales; family Neosynechococcaceae; genus Neosynechococcus; species Neosynechococcus sphagnicola. The sequence goes on from NZ_JJML01000017.1 coordinate 112,837, forward strand.
CCGCCGAGGGAGCGATCGCTGATACTGCCGCCCAGCTTCACAGTTCACCTCACCACTATAGGGATGACGCAACACATAGCGCCCTTGGAAGGACTCCCGGTTGGCTGTTTCATGGAACATCAAATCCTCCGGGAATTTGGCGCGACTATAGCGAACATGTAACCGAGTAATGAAGACTCCCTTGTCCGGCATCGGCAATATTGGCCTGCCAGGAGCAAAGGTGGGATTGTTCCCTGCCGACGGCAGCCAGAAGACGCCGGCCTTGCGAAGTTCCTCGGGGTTAAGGGGTTCGGCGGAGCAGGGATCGCAGTTGCTCATATCCCAGGCATATTCCAGAAAGGCGACTTTGCGATCTTCGTCGTTATAGGCGGTTTGAAACAGGGATTTGTAGAAGTTGCCGAAGTCTTGTTTCACAAACAACGGAATTTCCGCATCCGAAGGGATCTTGACGGTACGGTAGTTGGTGACTTCTGCCTGCCCCTTGGGAGACAGAATATAGACAATGATGTCCTGATCTCCGGACGCGTTGATCATCCCCAAGCGAATGGGCAGCATGAATTTGGGCGATTCATAGGCAATTTGCAGGGGGCGGAGGAACTTAAACCCGGCTTTCTGGAATTCCGCGAGATTTACCTTGGCTACAAAAAACTTCATGTTTTGCCGTACATAGGGCTGGAGCAGTGGCCCCGCACCACGGGGAATTTTGTACCCATTGCGTTGCAACCAGGTGGCCAGTCCATCGGATTCACGGGCGCTGAGAATTAAGATGTCGTACTCTCCGACAGAAAATTTTGCTTCGATGCTGACACCAAGGGCACTATCTTTCAGGCTGCCCCTGCTTTCATTGGCAACGGATGCGGGCGCAGGTACCCCCCCTTCTAGGCGATAGGCCTGGGCGCAGGGGTTAGCGTCAAAGTACTCCACCAATCGGGGGGCGCTGAAGGCATCTAAACGTCCCAAAATTTGGGGATCCCCAATCCGCACCTGTTCCTGTTGCAGCACCGTGGGAACAGGCACCACAATGGCAAAGTCCTTGGTATCTCCTTGGAAATCATTGGCCATCGTTAGAATCGTACGGTTACCATCCCGGGCGATCGCCACTTGGGAGGCTTTGTTGTAGAGCGTGGTATCTGCCTTGGCGACATAGAAACCACAAAATCCCCAGGCATTGGGAGCCACCCAGCAAACCGCAACAACTGCAATCAATAGGGTGAGCAGAACCCGCAATGGTCTCATAGTAAACTCCTCTCAATCAATGAACTATCGGAGGCCGCAGGGCTGAGATCAACCAGCGGCTCGGTGGGGAACCAGGAAAAGCGTGGGGCTGACCAGAGAGCGTCTAGCAACGGGGTCAGGGGCGCTAGCACAAAGAGTGCCCAAAAGGGAGCGGTTGCCAGGTAAAACTGATTCCGCAGCACAAAGGTGAAGACCGCAATACACCCCGCCCACAGCAGCCGACTCCCCCGAGCATTGGGGATGGATCGGGGATCGGTGAGCATAAACAGGGCAAACAATAGCAGGGAACCGCTCATCAGTCGATGGGAGACGACATCCCAACTCCAGCCCAGCCAGAAATTCCGCAGTCCTTCCAGGAGGGCGTAGCTGCTCAAAAACATCACCGTGGTTTCCCAGCGACCAATTCGCTTCAGCAACAGGCCGCCCAAGCCGAGAAACACCAGCCCATACCAGCCTTCTTCCCCCCACTGACCCGGCGACACCCAGGCATCTTGGGTGAGCACCAAAGCGGCGACGATGCCAAAATTGGCGGGATTAAACCAATGCTTGCTTGCCACTTGCAGTAAGAACTTACTGGCGATCGCCAGGGTTCCTGCCAATACCAGGGTCAAACCCTGATCTGCCCGTAGCAGCAAACTCAGGCCCAAGGCGGTAATCACTGCACTTTTGTAAGCCGGAGCCGTTGGCTCTCCCGATCTTTGAGACTGGAACCAATGACCCAATCCTTGTGCCCCTAGACAGGTGAGGAGCAACAGCAGAATCCATTCCGGGCGTAACGTCCAATCTCGTGTGGCGATTCCCAAGGTGAGAAACAGAGACAGGAACAGGATCTGGTAATCACGAGCATCCCGAAACCACATAGCAACCTGAGGACAACATCTCTCTAAGATGACGTGGACCGCTGCCTAACGTTGCGAAGTTTCATTTTTCGCAACCAGATTTTGCTGCCACGGCTCCCTGATGCCAGCACCGGCACCCTCTCTCCGTCATCAAACCATCCAACCAGACACGCCTAAAGCTGGATGTGGTTGAGGTGGGAGATTTAGCAGCCTCCTGCAGCAAGCTGTCCGTTCACCCTGATCAGGCCGGGGGGAATATTGCGAGTTTTATAATTTTTTAATAAAAGCCGAGTTTTGTTGTCATAATCTTAGTTAGCTAAGTTCCTTTATACGTAAAAGACTTTAATCGCTATAAATAGCCACCAGATTGCTAGTTATGGGTATGGATTCAACGGACGCAGCAAGCACCCCGAAAGGCAACAGTCGCAGAACCCCTCGGAGCCGCAAGGTGAATGCTGAGAATACAGTCAATAAGCTTGAAGTTCATGAAGGTGAGATAATGGAAACGGAGAATGGACAGCCCATGATTGCACTACCCGAAGCTCAGTCAACCCCTCCAGACCAGCCCTCCTCCGGGGGACTGAAAGTACTGAATACCTTAAATATTTCCGGAACTCGCCCCATTGCCTCCAGCGCCCTTCAGGTCGCTGGCACGATGCAGATCGCTGGCAATCGCCCCATCACCTCCAGCCAACTGCAAATTTTTGCCACCATCAATGATGCCGGCCTGCGGCCAATTTCTGCCAGTACCCTGCGGATCGTCGGTAGCCTAGATGCCGCTGGTCATCGTCCCATTACTGCCGATAATTTTGAAATCTGGGGCACCATGAATGACTCTGGGATTCGCCCCATTGGCACCAGTACCTTGCATATCTCTGAGGCTCATACCTTAATCGGCAATCGTCCCATTGCCTCCAATGACAGTGATGTCGAGTCCTCAATGATGGGTTTTCTCGACTAAAAATTGCTGAGGGAGTCACTGACCTGATCTAATTGGGCAATCTCGTCTGGGTTAAGGCACCATCCTAAAGCGCCAGCGTTTTCCCTGGCTTGTTTGGCATTCTTAGCCCCTGGGATGGGGAGGACGTTACCTTGGGCAATCAACCAATTGAGCGCCACCTGAGCGGGGGTCTTTGTATACTTAGCAGCGAGTTCCTGCATCAGGGTCAACAGCGGCGAGATTTTGGCGATGCCGCTGCCACTGAACCGGGGGTCAATGCGTCTAGCTCCTTGTAAATGGGTGCGATCGCCCGTATATTTGCCACTCAGCAATCCCTGAGCTAGGGGACTGTAGGCCAAAATAGTCACATCCAGATCCCGTGCCATTTGCAAAATCCCATTGTGCTCAATTTGTCGCGTTAACAGGGAGTAGCACACTTGGTTGGCGGCGAGGGGAATCCCTTGAGCAGCCAGAAGCTCATGGGCTTGCTGCATCTGTACCGCTGAGTAATTACTTACCCCCACGGCAGCAATCGTTCCCTCCTTGACTGCGGCGGCGAGGGTATTGAGCAAGGTGGTTTGACCCAGCAACCAATCAAAGGGCCAGTGAACCTGATAGAGCATTACTTGGTTGACTTGGAGGCGGCGCAGACTGGCAGTAAGGGCCTCAGTCACTGCTGTGGCCGTGAAGCGCCAGGGGAGTGGAAAATACTTCGTTGCAATCAAAACAGGCAAGTCCGTTTGCTGCATGAACTGCCCCAGCAGCGATTCTGACTCACCAAAGCCATAGATTTCTGCTGTGTCAAAAAAACTTCACCCCGGAGGCCACTGCTGCCTCAAAAGCTGCTTTCACATCCGCAGCGCCGAAATCTTTCCCGTACCCCCAGAACAGAGTATCCCCCCAAGCCCACGTACCGATACCGAGGGCTGGAACCTGAATCCCGGTTGTTCCCAGCGTGATGATTTGCACTGTTGTTCTGCGATCAGTTTACCTTTTTAGTCTAATGTTGCGGTTTTGGGGTTTGCAGCACCACCCTGAATCCTTATAATGACGGGGAATCAAAACCAGAGCCAAGATGCTGTGGATCAGGCTCTGGTTAACCATTGCGCAATTTTAGGATGTTGTGAGATGTTAAACCCATGTTCCTGGTACCAGATCCTGGGGGGAATGATGCTAGTTACTGCCACCCTCGGCATGCCCCAACTTGGACAAGCAGAACCGTTACAGGGACTTGCCTCCTGGTATGGTAGTGGCTTTGGAGGTGGGTACACCGCCAGCGGAGAACCCTTTAATGCCAAAGCTTTAACCGCCGCCCATCGCAGCTTGCCCTTTGGAACTCAGGTGCGGGTTACCAATCTCGATAATGGTCGTTCTGTGATTGTCACCATCAACGATCGACTGGGTCATGGAGGCCGCGTCATCGATCTGTCGGCGGGTGCTGCCTATGCCCTGGATATGGTTCGAGCTGGGATTGCTCAGGTCAGACTTGATGTTCTCGGTCGGTAATCCTAGTCCTAGGGATCGGAGGTGGAAGACCGACCGAGAAAAGGCGTCAGGTAGGCAACCAACGCCCCGATGGCAAATCCAGCGGTGTTACGAAACAGGGGCAACCACTCGGTAGTTCGGGACACCACTGGGCCAATGCCGAAGACAACAAATAACATCCCCCACAGGGGGGCAAAAATCAGGGCCCACTGCCAAGCAAAGAACTGTCCTTCCTGGCGAGGCTGAGCGGCAAAGCCCAACACCAGTCCCCCGATCACTGAGGTGATCAGGGTGAGAATCCACTGTTCGCGGGGTAATCCGGGGACAACCCGGCATCCCCCTTGCCGCAGACAGGATTCCAGGGACGAGATCGCCGCTAAAATCGCCTGGTCTTCCCCATGTTCGCGGACAAAAAATTGATTACCGAAGCGGGTCTGGAGTTCAATCCAGAAGGTGCGAGGTAGGAGTGGATAGACGGCATCTCCAACACTAAAGTTGAGAATATTGCCCCCTCGGGCATCAGCGACCAGAAGTACACTCTTATGATCCAAGCCCCAGAACTCCTTCACAGCAATCCCAGGGGTGCGATCAAATTGGGTGAGCACCCGTAACTTCCAGCCAGTTTCAGCTTCAAAGGTAGCTAAATCCTCAACCAGGGCCGACTCTTGAATACTGGTTAGGGACTTGGCTAAATCAACAACCGGGGTGGGTTCTGCTGGTAGGAGGTTTGGGTTATTCAATGCCCACCCAGGGGAGGCCGCCAGGGAAGTGGCAAGAACAAGCACCAACGTAACTAGAATGACCCAAGCACTTTGACGAAACTGCTGCATTGGAGGTACGAGTAAGAATTTTAACGAACCAGACATTCCTGAGGCAGATGTCGGGACGAACACACCAGCCTCATAAACGTCACTTTTCTTTACATTTCTGTCTTTAGGATCAATCCTACGGATTCTTGGCCCCAACCGTCAACCTACTCATCCGTTGTCGACTCTGAGGAGATGGTTAAAGCGGTTGAAGGGGGCTTTTTTTGACGAGTCAAGAATTTGTCGGGCCGATCCTCACTCCTGTTGTAGTTTTTGGATGGCGGCTTGGGCTGCCTGATAATCTTCAGTCTGCCCCTGTTGTTGGTAGAGAGCCGCTGCTTTTTGCAGATCCGTCAGGGCACCCGACTTGTCTTTTAAGTCTGCACGCACTGTTCCCCGTGCTAGGTAGGCATCGGCATAGTCAGGATTCAAGTCAATCGCCTGGTCGAAGTCGGCCATTGCCGCCTTTTTATCGTCGATGTCATAGCGCACCAATCCTCGATGGTGGTAAGCAAGGGGGTCTTTAGGGCTGAGTTGAATCGCCTCAGAGAAATCCTCCATTGCTCCCTGATAGTTGCTGAGTTGGGAGCGAATTAAACCCCGGTTAATGTAGGCCTGGACAAATTTAGGATTGAGCTTCAGAGTTTCACTCAAATCGGCGATCGCCCCTGCCCGGTCACCCAGCTTCATCCGCACTGCGCCCCGATTGTAGTAAGCATCGGCAAAGGTTGGATCAACTTCCACGGCGCGATTAAAATCTGCCAGGGCTGCTTGATTCTCACCCAGTTCAGCTTTGACCAAGGCTCGATTGGTGTATGCCAGGGCATCTTTAGGACGCAATTCAATAATTTGATTTAAGTCAGCGATCGCCCCTTGGGGATCTCCAGCATCGTAACGTGCCTTTCCCCGACTGGTATAAGCCTTGGTATCTTTGGGATTGATCTGAATTGCTTGGGTGAAGTCTTCCATTGCTCCCCGGAGATCACCTAATTCATAACGGGCAAGGCCACGGTTGTAATAGGCACTGGCATTGCGGGCATCCTGTTGAATGGCCTCGGTGAAGTCGGCGATCGCCCCTTGGCTATTGCCTTGTTTAAGTTTTTCCACTCCCTGATCAATCAAACGCTGCACATGACCCTCAGCGAGTAGGGTTGGCAGGGGAAGGGTTCCATCTGTCACCCTCCTGGGATTGGTAGTCAGGGTCAGTGCCATCCCAGGGAAGATCAGCAAAATATTCAGGCAACTGGCAAGGAGGATGCGCTGCCCGGATCGGGCGAGGGTGTGATCGATCCATCTGATAAGCATGTTAATCGTGGGAGATTGCCCGATCCTTAAGGGTGACTGAGGTCACTGCTTTGATTGTACAGATTGGGCTTGCTAGCTGTAGCAAATCTAATGGCGGGTAGCCGCTGTTGATTGATGACATCTTGCCCAGAGATCCATCCACCAGTGAACCCCGGTCGTAGCTCTACCGTCTTTAAAGATATGAAGGATTCATCGCCGGGAGAGGAACCGCCCATGATGGCTACATCGCCGGATGTGTTTGCCAATGTTCAATCCGATCGCCAAGATGCGGCCTTGGATCTCGATAGTTCCCTGATCCAGCATTGCTTGCAGGGAGATCGCCATAGTTTTCGGCAGCTCTATCGCCGCCATCAACAGCGGGTACGCTCTATCCTCTACCAACTATGCGGTGCTGCCTGCCTGGATGACTTGGTGCAGGACGTGTTTTTCAAAGCCTGGAAGGGTCTCCCCCACCTCCAGCAAACCGCCAAATTCTCGACCTGGTTGTATCGCATTGCCTGGAATGTCGCCTCTGATCAGCGCAAAGCCTTGGCCAAAGGGCGGCTGCATCTCCAGCAGGTAGCCCATCATACACCGACCCACCACAGCGACCCCACCTTGCTCCATCTCCACTACCAAGATCTGGTGCAACGCGGACTCGATCATCTCAGCTTTGAACATCGCACCGTGCTGATCCTCCACGATCTCCAAGAAATGCCTCAGAAGGAGGTGGCCACCATCCTCCGTATCCCCATCGGTACGGTTAAATCCCGCCTCTTCCACGCCCGTGCAGCCATTCGCCAGTTTTTGCAGCAACAAGGAGTTCACTTATGAACCAATTCCCGACATCGGAGGATGACTCTGAAGTCCCCACCCCTGGTTGCTTCTGGGAAAACTCGCCCCCAGAGGATAGCCAACTAGAGAGATTTCTGCGACAACATGCTCCTGCTCCTCCTGTTGCTGCCTCCCATCTAGAAGCAGATCTGATACAGCGGATTATAACGGCCTCCCCTACGCCCCAGCAGCGGTGGCGATGGTATTCTGTTTGGGTTGTTTCCCCCTTAATGGCTGCGAGCCTGCTGATTGCCTGGGCAGGCGATCGCTGGTTAAGACCCACCCCCGCTAGTACCACGGAGGTCGTGAGGCTAGAAGCTTTTCTAGAAACCAGCTGGGATGGTGTTGTCTACGGTGGCAGTGATTTCTAGTCGGAACCACCCGTTGCGGTTGTAGCTATGAGCAATTACAGATACTTGTATCAAGGAGTTGAGGAATTCATGTCTGTGTTGACACGCTTGAGTTTGGTGATGCTTCCGGCCCTGCTGTCCTGCGGTGGAACCGTGCTGTTGGCCGCGCAATCTCCGGCTCTAACCGCACAGGAGCCTGCAAAACCCCTCCTCTTAGCTCAGAATTCCCAACCCGCGCGCAGAATGCCAGGTTGGCTCCGCACCCTCAACCTCAATCCCGATCAGATGCAACAAATGCAGTCTGTACTCCGGCAATACAAACCTCAGATGTCTGAGAGGATGCAGGCGTTGCAGCAAGCCCAGGCGGAGTTGCAAAGTCTCATGGCAGGTACTGCCTCCGATAGTCAGGTGCGGGATAAATATCATCAGATAGAAACCCTGCGGCAGCAACTGGCCAGCCTGCGCTTTGAGAGCACCCTCGCCATTCGTCGCCTCCTCACCCCGGAACAACGACGGCTGCTGGCTGACCAGATAAACCGCCAACGACAGGAACGGCAGCGTCCTATGAATTCAGGGAATTCTAATGGGACGCCCGATCAACGTCCCATGAATCCAGGCATGCTCCCAGATCCAGCTTTTTAGCGATATCTCCCCATCAAGCTGTTCGCCCCATCCCATCTGAAGGTAACTGCTCCATGATCCGTCCTCAGTTCTGGGTGCTATCCCTCGCTTTATGGCTCACCTTCCCCTCTCCCAGCCAGGGGGCCACCAGTTCCGATGCTAAGATTCTGCATCTGTTGAATCGCCTGAGTTTTGGCCCCCGACCTGGCGAAATTGTCCAAGTGAAGGCCATGGGAACTGAGCGCTACATTCAAATGCAGCTCTCGCCGCAGTCGATTCCAGACCCCCCCCGAGCTGACGGCTCGGTTATCGCGCCTGGAAACTCTCTCGTTGAGTCCTGTGGCGATCGCCCAACAGTATCTCCCTCCACGTCCCCCTCAAGGCCAAAAGCCTGATCCTGAGGTCGTCAAGGCCGCAAAGCAGCGATATCGGATTCTCGTGGAGCAATCGGCTCAGTCAAGATTGTTACGAGCCAGCGAAAGTCCACGCCAACTCCAAGAGGTGATGGTGGACTTTTGGTTTAACCATTTCAATGTGTTTGCCAACAAGGGGCTGACCCGGCTGTGGGTGGGTTCCTACGAAGCCTCTGTGATCCGCCCCCAGTCTCTGGGAAACTTTCGCCAATTGCTCGGGGCCACCGCTCGTCACCCGGCCATGCTCTTTTACCTGGATAATTGGCTGAACACAGCCCCCGATAGCCCCGGAGCCCGCGGTCGCTTGAAGGGGTTGAATGAAAACTACGCCCGGGAGTTAATGGAACTCCATACCTTGGGGGTAAACGGTGGTTATACCCAGCAGGATGTGGTCACCCTGGCACGAATTCTCACTGGCTGGGGACTGTGCCAGGACTTTGGCCGACAGCTGGCAGCGATCGCCGACCCGAGTGGGTTTTGCTTTGATAGCCGCCGCCATGACTTCAGTGATAAGGTCTTTTTAGGGCAGCGGATCAAAGGCAGTGGCATTGCCGAAGGGGAGCAGGCTTTGGATATCCTGGCTCGTAGCCCGGCAACCGCTCACCATCTCAGCTACCAATTGGCTCAATATTTTGTTGCGGATCAACCCCCTGCGGCCCTAGTGGATCGTCTGGCTCAACGGTTTATCGACACCCATGGCAATATTCAGGCTGTCTTAAACACTCTCTTCCACAGCCCAGAATTTTGGGACACCAAGTACTACAACGCCAAGTTCAAGACCCCATATCAGTACGTCGTATCGGCTCTGCGAGCGACAGATGTATCGGTGCAGAATCTCCGTCCCATTTTGGGCACCCTGCAACAACTGGGGATGCCCCTCTATGGCTGCCAAACCCCTGACGGTTACAAAAACACTCAGGCTGCCTGGTTAAATCCCGATGCCATGACCCGCCGTCTCAGCTTTGCCACTGCCCTTGCCAGTGGTCGCCTGCCCTTGAACCAGGTGCCGGTTAATCCTGATACTCCTCTGCTTCCGACCCCTACGATGCCGCCAGCGATGGGGGTGCCAAGTCCCCAGTCCGGTCAGACCATTGACCCACAACAACTCCGCATTACCCTGGGTAACCCGTTCACGACCCAAACCCAGGCAGCGATCGCCAATAGTCCGGCATCCTTAAGAGCCGCATTAATGTTGGGTAGTCCAGAATTTATGCGGCGCTGATCCTGATCCCCTTCCCTCTCCCCACCCCTCTGCCATGAACCGTCGTCACTTTCTCCAGCAAGCCGGACTTCTGACTGCCTCTAGCGTTTTCTCCATTGGACTGCATGGTTGGGCCTTGCGGACAGAGGCTGCCAGCCGCCAACGGTTGGTCGTTATTTTCCTGCGCGGTGCCGTCGATGGATTGAATGTCGTGGTTCCCTACCAGGAGTCTACCTACTACTCAGCCCGCCCTAACATTGCCATTCCCCAACCCGGAAAGCCAGAGGGTGCCTTGAATTTAGATGGGCAATTTGGGCTGCACCCAGCCTTGAACCCCCTGATGCCACTGTGGCAAAATCGGAGTCTAGCTTTTGTCCAAGCCTGTGGTTCACCGGACCCCACCCGTTCCCATTTTGATGCCCAAGACTATATGGAGACCGGCATCCTTGGTAACAAACGGGCAAGTGATGGCTGGATGAATCGGCTGTTACAAGTTTTACCTGATCACTCCCCCACCCAGGCTCTGAATTTAGGGGCGACGATGCCCCGGATTCTCACAGGTAAGATGCCAGTAGCCAATTTGCCCTTGGGGAAGGGAGCCATCAATACCCTCCCCTTAGATCGCCCCCAAGTGAGTAATGCCTTTGATCGCCTCTATAGTGGGAGTGATCCCCTGAGTCAGGCATACCAAGAAGGCCAACGGGCGCGCAAAACCCTGCTAACGGATCTCAACTCGGAAATGATCATGGCCAATAATGGGGCACCCTTGCCCGATCAAGGGTTTAACCAGGATATGCGGCGACTTGCCCACTTAATGGTCAGTGATGCCAGCATTCAGCTGGCATTTTTATCCCTGGGGGGTTGGGATACCCATGTGAATCAGGGCAGTAATAATGGGTTACTGGCAGGTCACCTTCGGGCATTGGGATCGGGACTGACCACCCTAGCGCAAGGACTTGGCTCTGTTTATCGAGAGACAGTGATCCTCGTAATCTCAGAATTTGGCCGCACTGTTCACGAGAATGGCAACAGGGGCACCGATCATGGGCATGGGAATGTCCTCTGGGCGATGGGAGGCCGTGTTCAGGGAGGCAAGGTTTATGGACAGTGGCCGGGACTCGCCACGGCACAGCTCTATGAAGGACGGGATTTAGCAGTGACCACTGACTTTCGTGATCCGATCGCCAGTGTCTTGACCCAACATCTGCACCTTGATCGCGGGAAAATCACCCAGATATTTCCAGGGTACACGCTGGCTCATCCTTTGGAACTGATAGGATAATCAGCTACTCCTAGCTGTTCTGCATCCCTGCTGGGGACTGACATATAATCCAGCATTAAGTTAGTTAATCCAGGATGAGCAGCCAATACCGGGGCTAGATGGAGTTTCACCCCTGGATGTTGCTGGGTGGTGAAGGCAGCGACTTGGGCAACCCCATCTGTAATCCCCCCGGCAAAAAATACGTAAGGTAATAAGCCAATGTCATGATGTCCAGCTGCAATCAGGACGCTGAGTTGTGTTGACAAGTCCGGTGGCAGCGACCAGTAAGCTGCAAGGGTCTCCGATCGGCCTTTGACCAGCGATCCTAGATGGGTTACCAATGCCTGAATTGCCTCCTGACTGCCAGATTGACGACTGCCATGGGCGATCAAAATCCAGGCGGTGGCAGTTGCTGGGTGCATCTGCTCCCTCAGAATCTGGAGCATCCCCCGATGACTCCCCAAATGCGGGGCAAGTTGAAGCTTTAAACGATTTCCCAGGGAAGCTTGGGCGATCGCTAACTCCCTAGGAATATCGTGCATCACATGCACCCCCGCCACTAAAAACAGCGGCACCACCAGCATCCGCTGACAACCCGACTGCAAGGATTGCTCCCCAAACTGCTGCACCTGGGCATGGAGGGGAAGGGGGTGACACTCAAGAACTGCGCCCTCAATCAGCGGTTCCCCCTCGGACGTTACACCTTGGGCCGCCGATAATTTATGGGTTGCCGATAATTTATCCGTGCTCAGTCGCACCCTAACGGCTGCCAACAGTTGTTGCAGCGCTTGCGCCGACCGCGGATCACGACTGCCGTGGGCAACGAACAGATAGGCAAGGTCAGAGGGCAAAACAGAGACTCAAAGGAGAGGAGCGTTACCTTAGTTGCCATTGGCCTGGACAAACGCCAGGGTTAAACTGTCATGGGCAAGGAAGTGAGCCAAATGGAAGGCGCGATCTTCAGTCTCCAGGAGAATCTGCTCGTATAAATATCGTGTACCGCGATCGCCCAAGCTTTCTGCCTGACCTGCCTGCCGCCGGAGGACACTGATCACGGCTTGCTCTGCAGCTAGGTCATGTTCCAGCATCTGACGGGCATGAAAGGCACCATCGGCTTCTGGGGTAAAGCAACACAGTTGCGCTAATTTGGTGAAGCTGGCAGCAGGAGTCCCCCCTAAGCCATCTAGACGTTCCCCCACTTTATGGGCATGTTCTTGAACTTCTTCATAACAATGGGAAAAGAACTCATGCAGCCCATAAAACTCAGCACCCTCAACCACAAAGTGGTGCTTTTGATATTGCAAATAAAGGGCTTGAAAACTTGCTAAGGCAATGTTTAATCCTTCGCAGACAGGGGATGTCACCGAGGTATCCAGCAAGACTGGATTTTCGTAAGTCTGATCAAAAGCGCGGAGGACGCGCTGTGTCTCAGCCATGATTTTTCTCTCCTTAAATCTAGAAGTCCAGTTTCTGGAGGATGGATTGTGAGTCATCATCCACCGTTGATTCTAACCTTTTCTCTCAATTCTCCGACGTTGCATCCACGGTTCTGCAACCCAGTACCACTGAAAATACAGCATTGGACTGATTTTCACTAGCGATCTGCGATCGCAGATCAGAGCTGAGAAGATGTTTAGAAAGTAACCAATGACACCTGTATGAAAAAGGCTTCCGAGTGTGTAGGCTCAAATAATTCAACCCAAAGCCATCTCGAAAGCAATGAATACAGGATATCCCACAGACCTAACCTCTGAACTTGCTGGTGGGGGCATGTCTCCTGCGAGTGCGTCATCGTCAACTGGCGGATCGTCTCAACTTACCGCTACGCGGAAGCAAGCTACGGGTTAGGGGCAATCTCCCGCTACATGCTTCGAATGTAGCGGTCAGTAGTTGACTATGGGAACCTGATTGCCTTTGGTCAGTACCGATGTTAAGCTTTTGTGCATCCAGAATTCCTAAAACCAGGCTTGAACCCCTCGCAGTATGAGGATCAGTTTGGAAATCAATGATCTACGCCCTGGTTCGTATCAGTCAGCTCATTGATGAATTCTCTCTACAGCAGGAAGCCCATCTAGTAATTTCACTGTTCACCCCAGAACTGATTCTGGCGGATCGAAACTTTGATGTGCTGGGAGGTATAGCTGGTAAAATTCTTGGCCTGCTAACATTGTGGGAAGCTGTGCCTACCTCCCCAGCCTTGGAAGTGGCAATTACCTGCGGAGAACGTTTACTTCGGCATCAATAGGGGGTTGACACCCTACCTAGAGCCTGGAAAACTTGGCGGGATTCAGACTCACGGTTTTTTCTCAAGGGACGGCTGGAATAGTTTATCCGCTGATGCGACTCTTTGCGGTCGCTGCGGATTCCAGCAAACTACCCTCGGTTTTGCTGTGGCAATGAGATAGCCCAGTTGATTTGTGATATGAAACGACAAGGCTCTCTAGCACGAGTAATCAAATATATAGTGATCAAGTTCCAAGGTTAATCATGAGAATCGCGATTGTCAACGACATGCCCATGGCAGTAGAAGCTCTCCGGCGAGCATTAATGAATACCCCAGACCTTGACATTGCCTGGATTGCTCAAAGTGGGGCGGATGCCATTGCTCAGTGTGCGAAGGACAAACCCGACCTGATTCTCATGGATCTGCTCATGCCTGGGATGGATGGGGTAGAAACCACTCGGCAAATTATGCAAAATACGCCCTGCGCCATCCTAATTGTCACGGCCAGTGTCGCCTCCAATGTCGGCAAGGTATTCGATGCGATGGGATATGGAGCTTTAGACGCCGTCGATACTCCAGTCTTGGGCGTTCAAGGAAATGCCAGTGCCACCCTGACATTGTTGAGCAAGATTGCCACTCTCAGCAAGCTGATTGGCAAATTCTCCCAATCTGCAAAAGCTCCTCCAGTGGCTTACACCCATAAATCTGCTTCTGCGAGAATCACGCCCCCATCCGCTCCCACGGCTCACGCCTCCAGTCCACAACCCCTAAACCACAGCTCACGCCCCCCACTGATCGCGATTGGTTCTTCCACAGGTGGCCCCAAAGCCCTTGCTGTGATTCTGTCTCGGCTTCCTGCTGACTTTGGAGCCGCGATCGCCATCGTTCAGCATGTCGATCAACAATTTTCTGACGGATTAGTGGATTGGTTGAATCAGCAAACCCCCTTGCCGGTTAGGCGAGTCAAAGTCGGCGATCGCCTGGAAAAAGGCACTGTGTTGGTAGCCGGAACCAACGACCATCTGAGCCTCCGAGCCGATTTGACCTTGCACTATGTGAAAGAGCCTGCTGATTATCCCTACCGCCCCTCGGTGGATGTATTTTTCAAAAGTTTGGCTCAGCACTGGAGCCACCAGGAAACCGCTGTGTTATTAACAGGTATGGGACAGGATGGTGCAGAAGGACTCAGTACCCTGCGATCGCGGGGTTGGCATACCATCGCCCAGGATAAAGAGAGTTCTGTGGTCTATGGAATGCCGAAAGCCGCCGCCGAGTTAAACGCGGCAGTGGAGATTTTGTCCCCAGAGGCGATCGCTAATGTCATCATCCGGAGGTTGAAGCTCAGAACATCTCGAACCTGAAACCTGGCGTTGAAAGCCCAGGATTGATACCGACGGTCGCTGAACTCCGCTGTGATTTTTGAGCACGTCCATGAATCACTATCTGGCAAAGCTGTTCATAGGAATAGGGGTTCTTGGCTCCACTTTATTTGGGGTTGCTAGTATTCATTTATTTACAGATCAATCCTTCTACCCCACTACTGAAAATACTGAACTTGTTCACGGTAGACTCCGTGAGGCGATTCAGATCGACCCGAAGGTAGCTGGGAAGGGATTGGAGATTTGGCTTCAGGGAGCGGCGATTCCGTACCGAGGCAGCAGCGGCTATCCAAAATACTATAGAGCCGTACTGCTTGATACTTTTGTCCCTGGTGCTGAGGTCGAAGTAACGATTAACCCTGCAGAAAAGGTAAAGCCAAGAAGAGATCTTGTGAGAGGACAGGACTTCATCAATCTCTACTCACTCTCGGTAAATGGCAAGCAGGTATTCACCCATCAAGATTACATTGCCTGGAGTCATCAAAACACTCAGAAAGGGAAGATCGTTGCCCCTGTCCTGTTGGGTTGTGGGTTACTGATCATCGGTTTTGGATTGTATATTATTAAACGGTGAAATTAGGGACAATTCTATTCTTTTTTGTTGTCTGCTTTTAGTTAAATGAGGACATTTTGAATAAAAAAGAGATATTTAAATACGATGGAACCGATAAATTATTTAATTACCTCAAGAATGAGAACAATATTCTCTCTCGGGAAGGTAAAATTTTTGTTGAAGACCTTTGGGAAAAGACTCATGCCTATCTCGACCAAAACCTAACTAAAGACCTAAGGTCAGACTGCCATTCTCGTTTTTGGGAGATGTATCTAGCAGCCACTCAGTTAGATTTAGGGAAAAGACTTGAAAAAGGTCGCTCTGAGGGACCTGATATTTGCATAGAAAAATCCGTTGATTTACCTAAGATATGGGTAGAGGCAGTTACCGCAACAAAGGGCACTACAGAAGATGCAGTTTTTGAGATACAGCCCAAAGTAGGCATAAGTGTTTTGGACAACCAAACCGAGGAACAACTTGCCGAGAAAATCAAATTGCGACTGACATCCGTGTTTGACAAGAAATTCAAGCAATTCAACAAATATATATCAAACCAAATAATCTGTGATGGACAACCTTGTATTATTGCTATTAATGCTGCTAGAGTACCGATGGCAAGTTTTGAAAATGATGATGTTCCGATAATAGTCAAAGCACTTTTGCCATTTGGAAACCAAAATGAAATCACTGTCAACAGATATACTCTAGAAGTTGATGACTATAGTTATTCCTACAAAGATTTTATTTCAAAAGCGAAGGGTGATCCGGTAGCAACAACTGCTTTCTCGGATGCTAAATACTCTAAGATTAGTGCAGTAATTTACTCTTGTGTTGATGTCTTTGACGCTATTTTCAACGATTCAAAGGACTTGACTGATAAACTTTTAGTATTCCATAATCCTCTTGCACAAAATCGTTTGCCTCTTGGTTATTTGAAATGTAAAACTGAGTGTTGGGTTGACAGTGAGGGATTTTTAAATATAGAAAACTGAAATGGAAATGGAACGATTCCCTGCAAGAATTCACATTCTCTTAGCTAGCAACGCACCCATTGGCGTTGTGATTAGGCGTGGGCCTTCTAAACAGGTTTGCACGTTGCTATGGGATCGATGCCGTGATCAATTTACCCTCGCTCAGTGGCTGAAAGGGCGTATTTACGAGCGACGGAGTGACCTATCCCCCGATGGCAAGTATATGATTTACTTTGCGATGAATGGGCATTGGTCATCAGAAACCAAAGGTTCATGGACGGCGATTTCCCGTGCGCCCTGGCTAAGGGCGATCGCCTTATTTAGTAAGGGGGACTGCTGGCATGGCGGTGGGTTATTTACCGGCGATCGCGCGTACTGGCTCAACGACGGATATGGTCATTGCTTGCTACAAGATGCCAGCGAAGTTCATCGAGACACCCGTTATCAGGTACTGGAATCCTATGGTGGCGAGTGCCCCGGTGTATATTACTTGCGCTTGCAGCGCGATGGCTGGACTTATCTCCAGCGAGATCAACTGGCGAAACGAAAACATTTAGATATCTTTGAGAAGCCCTTGAAAAACGGGTGGATGCTGCGGAAGATTGCCCATGCAGAAGTTGGTGCTCCCCCTGGGAAAGGCTGTTACTGGGATGAGCATGAGCTGGAACACCTAACCGCTGGGGTTCTCCTCAAATTCCCTACTTGGGAATGGGCAGATTGGGATCGCAACCGCCTGGTTTGGGCAGCAGAGGGCTGTCTCTACACCGGATATCTCCGCAGTCATCAACTCAAAGATATGACCTTGATTTATGACTTTAATGACTTAAAGTTTGAACCTCGATGTGCCCCATATTAGGGTTGTTCATGCCTCAACGTTGGATAATAGCCTGGGCTGCCTTCACTGCCAACTCATCTGCCCGAATATTCCAAGGATCACTGCCATGACCTTTGACCCAAGTCCACTCAACTTGATGGGTTGCTGCTAGCCGATCTAGCTCTGCCCAGAGATCTAAATTGGCCTTACGCTTCCAGTTACGCGTCATGGTATTCACCAACAGTTGGCTATCGGTGTGTAGTCTCACCTGGCAAGGTCGGGTGAGGGATTGGAGGGCTTGGATCGCTGCCATCATTTCCATGCGGTTATTGGTGGTGGCAGCCGCCCCGCCGGAAATTTCTTGGGTATGGTCTCCATACCGGAGGATAGCAGCCCAGCCGCCAGGTCCAGGGTTACCCTTACAGGCACCATCGGTATAAATCACAACGGGAGAAGTCATAAGTTAAAGAGATTGAGTGAATGGCAACCGCACTGATAGAGCATAAACGGCAAAAACGCTGGGATATCGATACTAACGGGGAGAGTGATCCTCTCAGTCAACTCCTTGCCTCATTCTGACAGCAACTTTGAACTAGCATAATTGGGTACCTGCAATGCAGTGAATCCCAAACTCCCGCCTACCGATTGGGGGCACAGGGGCAAGATCTCCCCCAAACCAACCCATCAGCCTCTGAAAACGACTCCAGGCCATCACCCGATTGGATTACTCTGGTTACAGACGATTTTTCTCATCTGCTTCATCCTTTTCGGTGCTTCTCTGGCAATGACCTGCGGTATTTACCAAATCCTCAATACCGTCAACGGTAAATCCTATGTTGGTCACGCCCGCCAGATTGAGCAACGCTGGCAACAACACACCCAAGATCTGGATCAGGTGTCTGCCTTAGAAACAAGGCAGTATTCCTTACGGTCGGAGTTTCTAGCCTACAATCTGCGCACAGTGGTGACCAAAGCGGGTCGCCATGGGGTGTTTGAGTTTTATATCACCGAAGTTTGTGCCCCTGAGGCTTTACTAGAGACTCAAAGCCGCTGGATTGAGACCCTAAAACCAGCCTATAACGTCACCCCAGTGGTTCGCCGTCAACGGGCTCCATCCTCCCCAGCCCCAAAATTCTGGATCTACTATCACAACTTCGAGAAGTTGGGCTATTTGCCCATAGAACCGCTGCTCTATCACGATAAAATCACCTCGGAGTACGGTAAATGCTTGAGCGTATCAGTTGCGAACCGAGGGATTGTCACCGCCAGCGGCCAACCCTTGTATGTGATTGTTGGTATTGGCAATCGACCGCGACAATACTACCTTTGGGGGCGTTTCATCCTGGAAGAAATCTTGCCCAGTGAGGAGCCACCATCTTTGGTCTATCATTTATTGGCCGACGGCGAGTTGTTAAAGACCCCCCAGTTCCTCAATACCCCTGATTTTCAGGCGTTTAAAAAAGCCTGTGGTTATTTTCGTAAGGG
The DNA here is from genome assembly GCF_000775285.1 of Neosynechococcus sphagnicola sy1. Lineage (NCBI taxonomy): Bacteria > Bacillati > Cyanobacteriota > Cyanophyceae > Neosynechococcales > Neosynechococcaceae > Neosynechococcus > Neosynechococcus sphagnicola. The sequence continues at coordinate 131,533 of NZ_JJML01000017.1, forward strand.
GGCAATCGCCTGCGGAGCAACTCCCTTTCAAGAGACCTTAGAAACCTTAGCCAAGAACCATCAACCCGTCGGGAACACCCTGGACTTTAGCCAATTGTTGGAACACTTTTATGCTCAGGTGTTAAGAATCAATCCAGGGGAAGCTGGAATATACTGTCAACAGGGCTTACTCTATTACCAACAAGGTCAAGATCACCGAGCGATTCAGGCCTTGGATCAAGCAATTCAGCGGCGACCTCAAGCAGCCATGGCCTATTACTATCGCGGTTTAGCCTATCACCAACTGGGGCAGATTCCCCAGGCTTGGTCGGACTTGCAAACCGCACTGGATCTGCTGAAGACGCAGGAGCAACCCAGTCATCTGACGGCGATTGTCCAGACGCTGATAGCAGAACTGCCTCCCTTAGCCGATATCCACTTCCAAGGTTGATTCAATATTGGCACGCATGATCGAGGTCACCGATTGGGAGTGATCGCAAATCCCCGTCGGGGCGATCGCGGCAGGTCAGTGGCAGAAATCACCTGAAATTGCACCTGATCCTGATCCTTGCCTCGCTTCGCCGTCAACCTCCAAGTGCCGGGGCGCAACGGCCAAAACACAGATGACCCAGCCTGTCCTGCCAGGGGTTGTCCATTGAGTTGCCACTCCACAGCGGTCTGGCTCTCTGCGGCCAACTTAAACTCCAGGCGTTGACTACCAGGGTTGGCGGAGGCGGTGGGATAGAGGAGAAAGGTATCACCATTTTGGGGGGCAATAATCTTCAGCCCAGCCTCACTGCTGATGGAATAGGGTTGCCGCGTCAGCCATTCATTGTACTCATCCGGTAAATTCAGCTGGTAAGCATTTCCCTCTGTACTTGCTCCTGTCCCTTGGTAAAAGGTATCGGGCTGTTGTTCATAGGTTGACAAATCTTCAGGGTAAAAATATTCCTGAACCACGGCGGCACAGGCGGGGGTCGGTCGCCGTCCAGAAAGGGCACATACGGGGCGCTGTACTAGCCCATCGGGAAGGGCAAAGGCTTCGGGTTCCTGGTGCTCATGCAGGTGCAACATGATCCGATGCCACAGGGGGGCGGCTCCAGTAATGCCAGAAACTTGAAGCATGCGATCGCCATTAAAATTTCCCACCCAGACGGCAACGGTGTAATCCGTGGTGAAGCCGACCGTCCAGGTATCTCGGTAATCGGAGGAAGTGCCCGTCTTCACCGCCGCCGGAAAGGGCAAACTCAGCAGCGATGTCACCCCAAAGGCTTTGGCACGGGCATGGGGGTCGCTGAGCATGTGGGTAATCAAGGCCCAAGTAGCAGCCTGGGGCATGGGTTGGGGGGGGGATGCCGACGGGAGCGCTACGGCTCTGGTTGCCACCAAGGGGAGCGCCTGTCCCTGGTTTGCCAGGGTGACGTAGGCACGGGTGAGTTCCCAAAGACTGACTTCGCCACTCCCGAGCACCAGTCCCAGGCCATAGTAGTCTGGGGAATGGGTTAGATGTTCAAAGCCGAGGTGCCGTAAACGTTCCAGAAATACAGGGACACCCAACCGCTCCAGCACTCGCACCGCCGGAATGTTGAGGGAGTTAGCCAGGGCGACTCGCACCCGTACCGGGCCTTGAAAGGTTTCGGAGTAATCCGAGGGACTATAGAGCTGGGCACCGGGAATCGCATAGTAGGTGGGCACGTCTGCCAACACCGTATTCGGTCGAATCACCCGCCGCTCTAAGGCCAATTCGTAGACAAAGGGCTTCAAGGTTGAGCCAGGTTGGCGGAGGGCTTGTACTCCATCATTCCGACCCAGTTGGGTATCGGCAAAGTAGTCCGGGGACCCCACATAGGCGAGGACTTCCCCGGAATGGTTATCGACAACTAGCACCGCTGCCTGGTGGACATTGTGGACGGTTAAACTCTGAAGAACTTGCTGCACCTGGGTTTCGACGAAGGTTTGCAAAGGCAGATCCAGGGTGGTGCGAATTTGAGAAGGGTGTTGGGGCGGGAGTTGACGGGCCAACCAAAACAGGAAGTGCGGCGCTGCCAAAATTCCTTGCTGACGCGGTTGGAGGGCAACGGCTGTCATCGCCGCCCGATCTGCCTGGGCGGATGTCAGATAGCCGTCCTGCACCATTTGCGCCAAAACATACCGCTGCCGTCGTTTCAGGGCTGACCAGTGATCGTAGGGGTTTAAGTGGTTTGGATCATTGGGCAGGGCTGCCAGTAGACTGGCCTGAGCCAGATTCAGCTCCCGTGCTGATGTTCCAAAATAGATGCGGGCTGCGGCCTCAACTCCGTAGATATTGCCCCCCATCGGCAACCGATTCAGGTAGGCCATCAGGATGTCATCTTTGCTCATACCAGCGGTCAGTCGCCAGGAATCCCAGATTTCCTGAAGCTTCCCCACCCAGGTGCGCGGGGATGGATGTAACATCCGGGCTAATTGCATGGTGATGGTAGAGGCACCACTGACCACCTGTCTGGCGGCAACGGCTTCCAGAACCGCCCGGGCGATCGCTCGGAGATCTAAGGCTCCGTGGTCATAGAACCGCCCATCTTCAGCAGCGAGCACTGCCTGGATCAACAGAGGGGAAATCTGATCTAAGGCCACGGCCATTGTGTGCTCCTGATCCCGGCTGAGCAGCGTTCCCAGAAGCAATCCATGGCGATCGCGTAAAGTTACCGCCTGCTGATCTTGCAGCAGATCCTGGGCGTGAATCGGCGCTAGGTAGGGCAAGAGCCGCACCGTTAACCCCAGACCCATGAGCATCAGGATTAAGGACACCGAACGGGGGAGGCGAAACCAGACTGAACCCAGCGATCGCCCGGTACGGTCACCTTGGTGCTGGATCCGATACAGGCGTTGCAACCACGGTTGTCCCATCCCTCACCTCTGACCTGATGTTCCTCCTATTCTGCCTCGGCGGTTCTAAAATCTCCGGATTTTTTTGTCAGAAATGCAGGACTGAGTGCTCCAGGGGCAGCGACTGCCTAAACAAAATCTTTGCGTTTTTGCAACAACGGGATCACTACCAACATCCCCAGAATCAATAAGCCTAAATTGCGCCAGTGTTGAACCACATTGACATTGAACATATAGCCCTGGTCTTTGTTGAAGCGGTTGATCAGACCCTCCGCTTCATTGATGGACTTACTGCGTTTTTGTTGCCAGTCAAGATAGTTCGTTTGCCAGGTTTCCATGGCTTTTTGATAGGCATCGACTTGGCTTTGATACTGCAAAGCCAAGATTGGATCAAAGGGCATCTCTCCCGGTGGGGTTGGCTTCACGGGCTGGGGCAGATCAACGGCGGGGTCATACTTCGCCTTAATGCCAGGGAAGTCACAGACTTTAAACACCTGGGAGCCAAAACAGTGACATTGGCTGAGTTGGGCATCGGTCAATTGATCCCGTTCGGCTTCAGTTTTCTGCCAACAAGCATCCTTCGCCACCCCTTGCCCCAAACCCGACAAGGTGACTAAGGTCTCAAAGGGCCATTTAATCACGGTGAGATTGTTAATCACCTGGCCGGGTAACCCAAAGGAACCAATCGGTTGAATGCCACCACTGAAGATGATCTGGGGAATCAAAAACATCAGAATCAGCAGCGGAGCCACATTCTGATTCGGGGCGATCGCAGAGACGAGCAGACCGGTCACCATGCCCCCAAAGATTGCCAACACCAGGGTCACATACATCTGCCAGGTCACTTCCAACCCACCGGGAAGGTTAACCGCGAGTTTGATCACCAGCAGATAAGCCCCTCCCTGGTAGATGGCCAGCAGCGCCCCAATCCAAACCTTCGAGAGCACGTAGGGCAAAACCTGGAGACCAATCATCCGTTCCCGGCGGTAGACTTCTACCTCTTTGATCAACTCTCGCATCGTGGTCATGGCTCCCACCATCACCGCCACCAAGGCGGTGACAAACAGCATCGTCAGCGCTTGGGCCGCACTGCCATGGGTAGCGTCAAACAGATTGGACTTCCAGGTAAAAAAGTCGAGCATTGCCAGCAGAGGGGCGATCGCCAGGGTCAGGAGGAGATTGGTGCGATCCTGAAGCAGAATTGCCAGATTGCGACCCGATAAAATCAGAAACTGCTGCCAAGCGGAAACCCGCTGACGACTCTGGGGAGGAAACTTAGGACGGGTGCGGCTGTTTTTGCGGCTATCGTCTAGGACGATGCCTTGTTGCCGCTGCACCACGTATTGTTGATAGAGGTGGGACTGGCAATATTTTTGCTGGAGTTCCTCCGCCGAAGGAGCGTTGGGGTTTTTCTCAATATCTAAGGCTCGGTAGATGCCGGAGAAGTCTTGGAGCTTCATGCCCTGGAACTGTTCCCGGAAGTTATCGCGGAAGTAATCCAGCATCTGCTCAGGGGGGCCAAAGTAGGCGACCCGTCCCCCCTCTGCCATGTAAATGACGAGGTCACATTCTCGAATATTTTGCGTCGCGTGGGTGATGATCAGAATCGTGCGCCCCTGATCGGCCAACTGCCGCAGGAGGCTCATCATGTCCGCTTCGGTGCCGGGGTCAAGACCCGAGGTGGCCTCATCCAAAAAGAACAGGCTGGGCTTGGTTAGCAGCTCCACCCCAATACAGACACGGCGTTGCTGCCCTCCACTCAATAACTTGATCGGAACCTGCTGCCGATGGGAGAGCCCCAATTCAGCGAGGACGACTTGTATCCGTTGGCGGCGTTCCTCTGGGGTGGTATCGGGGGGCATCCGCAGTTGGGCCGCAAATTCTAAGGCCTGGGCAATGGTCAATTCCTCATGGATGATATTTTTCTGAGGGACATAACCCAGTTGAGCATGGTAGGCGTGGTAGTTCTTGTACAAATCCATACTATTCACCAACACCGCCCCACTACTGGCTGGGCGCAGCCCATTGAGGGCATCCAGCAGGGTGGACTTACCACTGCCACTGGGGCCAAGAATGGCGACAAATTCCCGGGGCAAGATCGATAGGGAGACGTGGTTGAGAATCTGGGTACCCTTGCCCACCACCTTACAGAGATTCAGGGCATCTAAGCGGAGATTCCCCTCCTCAACATGTTGGGTGAAGGATTCATCAATATTCAGCACTAAGCGATCGCACCCAATGCGGATGGTATCCCCTGTCCGCAGCACGACGGGGGACATGACTTCTTTGCCATTCACATAGGTGCCGTTACTGGAACCCAGATCATTGAGGACAAAAGAACCATTTTGCCGCTCAACCTTGGCGTGGAAGCGGGAGACCGTGGGATGACTGATCACCATGTCATTGCGCGGATCACGGCCAATGCTCAAGGAATTGCGGCCACTGAGGGAGAGGTTATCGGGGGGCAGGCTAATGCCCAGTTCCGTCAGGCTGGTTAAGGCCATCGTTTCTGGTTCATAGCCCTCCAGCTGCGTCACGGGCAGGCGCGGCAACCAAACTTTCTCCAGGGCCATCTCCTCTATAGGTTGCACCCCTCGATAGGACAAACTCAGGGATGGGGTGATGCGCAGGCTATCCCCTGCTTGCAGATCCCGTTGATCCACTGGCCTGCCCTGATCGGTCAATGCTTCTGGGGTGCTGAGGTTGATGATCGTGAAGCGATTGTCTGCCTGTCGAACCAGACGGGCGTGGCAGGCAACCACCGCTGGGTCATGGATGACAATATCGCAGGTGGGGTGAGAACCCAGTAGTAATGTTTCCCGATTCAGGGAAAAATCTTGAAACCATTGATCGGTAATAATTCTCAGAACGGGAGCTGTTGTCGCCAAACCATAGGAGAGGGTGGCGTGGGGAGTTATCTGTTGATTGGTGCGAAAGCAGAGCGTAAACGTACCAATCTGAATCAGATCGCCATTGCTCAGGGCTTGAGCTGTTTTTGCAGTGAGTTGGAACTCATTCACCTTGGTGCCAATGGCACTATCAAGATCTGTAATGAAGTAGCCTTCACTGCCCCGATCAATCTGGGCGTGGTAGCGAGAAATCGTTGGATCGTTCAAAATCAAGTGATTGTCCGGCGCTCGACCAATGCTGACCGTGTCCTGCTCGATCAGAAACTCCTGCCGACCAATGTTTTTGATTACTTCTAACCGGGCGGGACTTGCCGTCATACGTTGTGTGCGATCATTTTGCTGCAACTGTACTGGATTTTCAGTGCTTTGCAAAGCTGCACTTTAGGCACTAACGCAGGTCTAAAGCTGACTGGGTATAGGTTTTGGGGATGTGCTTTGGGTTGAGATCCGATGGTCTATGGGGCTTCGCCTGCTAAGTAAGCAGCGATCGCCTCAGTGGCTAACTGGGATACTTGCTTGCCCTGGGCAGTTGCCGCTGTTTGCAGACGGGCGTAGAGATCCGGTTGGACGGTAATGCGATGGCGAGTTTTGGTGACCCGCGGCGTGGTGGCCTCATAGGTGGTCACAAACTGACGCAGGGCTGCAAAGCCGACGCGATGACAGAAGTCTCCAAAGGCTTCCCCTGACTGCCGGGACTGCTTAAAGTAGACAAAAATAGGTTCCAGCTCCGCTTCCAGCTGGTCAATCGGCAGTTTTTTCCAGATAGGCCTGGGAGAGGCGACTTTGATTGGGGGCGGCTCCCAGCCAGACCTGGTAACAGTCGGGGCCACTGCCAACAAACCCCAACTCTGCCAGGTAAGGTCGGGCACAGCCATTGGGACAGCCCGTCATCCGGATGACAAAATGCTCCCCAGCCAGACCGACCTGACTCAATAGGGTGCGAATCCGCCCCAGGATACTAGGAATCACCCGCTCAGACTCTGCGATCGCCAATCCACAGGTGGGCAATGCTGGACAGGCCATGGCGTAGCGCACCAGGGGATCAATCTCGGTTTCCCGTTGAATGCCGCAGCGGTTGAGAATCCCTTGGATCTCAGACTGCTGAGACGGCTCAATATCGTAGAACAGTAAATTTTGGTGGGGAGTCAAGCGCATGGGGAGGCTAAACCGCTGCACAATTTCCCGCAGGGCGGTTTTCAATTGCAGCGTCCCTTGGTCGTGAACCCGGCCATTATCAATCGACAACCCTAGAAACAGCTTGCCATCCCCCTGTTCGTGCCAGCCGAGGAAGTCTAAATACTGAAATTCTGGCAGCGGCTTAAAGGGCAGAATCGGTTTGCCGAAATATTCCTCAACCTTGGCGCAGAAGCGTTCGACCCCCCAATCTTCGATCAGGTACTTCATCCGGGCGTGTCGTCGTTCGCCGCGATCGCCGTAGTCCCGCTGGGTGGCGACAATGGCCTTGATCAAGTCATAGATATCGGCTGTCTCCACATAGCCAATGGGGTCGGCCAAACGCGGGAAGGTTTCCTCCTTATTGTGGGTTCGGCCTAGTCCCCCTCCTGCCAGGACGTTAAACCCTTCCAGTTCTCCCTGGGGGTTGGTGATCACCACCAGGCTGACATCCTGGGAGTAGAGATCCACTGAATTATCTCCAGGAACCGTCACAGCACACTTAAACTTCCGGGGCATGTAGTGGCTGCCGTAGATCGGTTCCTCCTGATCCGAGAAGATCGTGCCACTGCCATTGCGTTGGCGGGCTGCTTTCACCGCTGGAGCTTCTTCCGCTGAGATCACCTTTTCCCCATCCAACCAGATTTCGTAGTAAGCCCCGGTTTGGGGGGTGAGGAGATCGGCAATCTGGTGGGCATACTCCCAGGCATACCCATATTCGGGGCGGTGGCGATAGGGAGCCGGTGGTGCCATGACATTGCGGTTGAGGTCGCCACAGGCTCCGAGGGTAGACCCCATGCTGTTGACGATGGCGGCCATCACTACTTTGAGATTTTTTTTCAGCACCCCATGGAGTTGAAACCCCTGACGGGTGGTAGCTCGCAGGGTGCTGTTGCCATAGGTCTCCGAGAGTTGATCGAGGGTCAGATACAGTTGGGGGGGAATAAATCCACCGGGACTGCGGGTTCGCAGCATGAACTGATAGTCTTTTTCCTGCCCTTTGACTCGATGATCGCGATTGTCTTGCTGGTAGGACCCGTGAAATTTGAGGATTTGGATCCCATCTTCACTGAAGTGGGTGGTCTCTTGCAGCAGTTCAGTTGCCAGGGGTTCTCGCAGTCCATGACTGCGTTCCTTAATGCCCTCTACTTTGGAAAGTTTGCGGGCTGGCGGCGGGGTGGGCGTCGGAGTCTGTACCATAGGTGCTAAACGAATCTGAATTTCCGGTAACTTGATCGGAAATCTGTTGAATTTTCCTATCTTAGCCTGCCGTTGGGATCGGACTCAACGCAGGGGAGCTTAAGAAAACCTGATCGCTGCCTCCGAACCAGGTCTCGGTCGAGGAACTGTCACAGATCCTAACGATCGCACCCCTGGAGCTGCCTACAGTCAAAAGTATTCCTTCCTCACACAATTCACAACTATGTTGCACGGTGTTTATATCAATAACATCGCTGGATTTCTGCCGGGAAATCCCATTGATAATCAACAGATGGAAGACTACTTGGGCAAAATTGGCGATCGCCCTTCCAAGGTCAAACATCGGATTCTCAAAAGTAATGGCATTCAACAACGCTATTACGCCCTGGATCGCCAGCAAAATACCACCTATCAGAATAGTCAAATGGCGGCCCTGGCAGTTCGAGATCTGATGGCAAAGGCAGCCCTAGAGCCGGAAGCCATTGATCTGCTTTGTGCTGCCACCAGTTGGCCAGATTTACTGATTCCAGGGTTTGCCAGCATGGTGCATGGCAACTTACCCGAACTCAGTCCCTTAGAAATTGTCTCCACCCAGGGGGTTTGTTGTGCGGGGGTAGCCGCGCTCAAATATGCGGCCTCTCAAGTGGCCTTGGGCAGTAAACGGGGGGCGATCGCCGTGGCTTCTGAGTTAGCGTCCCGGCTATTTAAACACACCCAATTTACCGATCAATCGGCAGTCCAAACCGGGAAATCCCTCCCCTTTGATACAGAATTTTTGCGTTGGATGCTCTCCGATGGCGCGGGAGCCTGTTGGCTCCAAAATCATCCCAATCCCCGAGGGTTGAGCTTAAAACTAGAGTGGATCGAACTGATTTCCCATGCCAATGCCTACCCGGTGTGTATGTACGCAGGGGCGAGGGATGCTACGGCTCAGAAAAGCTGGTTAGACTATCCGACCTACGGTACCGCCGCGGCGGCGGGGGCGATCAACCTGCGTCAGAATATCCGACTGCTGGAAGATGTGGTCAAACTGGGGGTGGAGGGCTGGCTGAAATTAATCGAAACCGGACGGGTGCAGCCCGATGAGATTGACTGGCTGTTGTGCCATTATTCCTCTGACTTTTTCCGCAGCCAAATTGTGACGTTGCTGGAAAAAGCAGGGTGCCTAATCCCAGAATCCAAGTGGTTTACCAATCTTTACACAAAGGGGAACACGGGCTGTGCGGCCATTTACCTGATGTTGGAGGAACTCTTCCACTCGGGTAAACTCCAACCCGGTCAGACAATTTTCTGTTTTGTCCCGGAAAGTGGTCGCTTCACCACTGCCTACCTGATGTTGCGGGTGGTGGCAGGTCATCCCCCCCATTGCCTACCCCCAGGTCTACAGGAGACTGACTCCCCCGCCGTGGTGTTGCCTTTGGAAACCCCAGAATCAGTTCCGGCAAGGCTCTGGAGACAGCTCACCCTGGTGTGGCTAGAATTTGAACGCCAGCTCCGGTCGGTGCCCTTGGTGCGAAAGCTCCATCGGGGGGGAATTCACCCTTGAGGATTACCAGGCTCTGCTGTGTAATTTGCGCCCCCAGGTGGTGGAAGGTGCTCGCTGGATTGCTCGTGCAGCCTCGAACATGACTGACTTTCGGCTGCGATCGCTGTTTATTGGTCATGCCCAGGAGGAACATCGGGACTACCAAATGCTTGAGCACAATTTTGTCTCGGTGGGGGGTAGCTTGGAGACAATCCAGCAGGCGGAGAAAAATATCGGCAGTGAGGCGCTGTCGGCGTTTATCTTTCAACGGGCGGATCAGGAGAACCCCATTGATTTGTTAGGGAGTCTGTTCATCATTGAAGGTTTGGGAACCCGTCTAGCGGGGCAATGGGCAACCCAGATTCAACAAACCTTGGGACTCCCCCGTGAGCAGGTTTCGTTTTTGGCTTACCATGCTGACCATGATCAAGCCCACACCGCCAAACTCGATGCCCTGTTCGCCGCAGATTGGATGACGGATGCCATGGCTCGCCGGATTGTAAAAACGGCTCAGGTGACGGCGCGACTGTATGTGTTGCAATTAGAAGCAATTCGTTAGCAGGCTCCAGTTATGACCCTCCTTGCGTCTTATTTCCCCGCCCCGCGCGATCGCCGCGATCCCAATGCTTGGGATGCCCTGTACCTCGATCAGGCGATTCCCGTGGATCCGGTGGCCAAAGCCTATATGGTTCAGGATTTACAAAGCTGGAGTCGTCGCTACCTCTTGGTGCCGATCCGGCTGGTGGCTAATCTATCGCTGGCTATGATTTTGACCCTGAAGCGGCTGCTCCCCTTTCAGTTCCATGCCTACCAGTTGATGCACCGCACTGCGGCCTGGTTCTTGCAGACCTGGGTCAGCCCTGCCGCCTGCTACTTGATTGTGCGGCATCTGGGCATTGGCTCCAATATTGTTAACTTTTTGATTGACAATGGCCCAGACTCCACCTTAGAAAAATCCCAACTGTATCCCCGCACTGTGGCGGATCTAGCAGAGAATGCCTTTCTCGAACACGATTTAATTCTCTATAACTTTCTCTTGGACTACCAAGCTGCCCAGCAAGCCAATCCTGACTGGGTAGGGAAGTTACAGCATCGGGGGTTGAGCTATGACAGCATCCAACCTCTGGAGGTGCAGGTGGCGGAGAACCACACCTCCCCGCTGAGGGTGCTGGATCTGGAATCAGCGATTGAATTGTTCAAGGTGTTTTATTCCCTCTGGCTTACCTGTGATGAATTTGAACGAGCAGTTTTATCCCTGCAATTGGATGAAACCATTGCCTGTCATGTCAGTGTGGTGACAGGGGACCATCACTGGAACCATTTGGTGACCAATCGCCATCCCCTAGCGCCCAACAGCCCCTTTCATGCGGCTCGAGATTTAATTCTCCATGGAATTCTCAGTGAATACCTGCACCGCTATCTGGAAATCCGTAAACAACAGCATTTGCAGGACAGGGATCTACTATGATTTGGGCAGGTACCGCCAGCCCGTAAGTGTGCTATGTCTGATCTTCCCCCGACCTCTGCTGTTGACGCTGAAGCATTGCTGCAATCCTTGCGCCGTAAGGAAGGGACTTGGGTGGAATGGGGGCAAGCCTGCCAAACCTTGCAAAAATCAGGCCACAGTCCCCAGGCAATTTTTGAAGCCACGGGCTTTGAGCCGATTCAACAAAATCAGATTATCGTCGCTGCTCAGGTCTATGCCACCCTGGTGGTTACCGCAGCTCCGGAAGCGGTGCAGGCGCACTTTCAACAGCGAGGGAGCGATATTCTCTATGAGTTGCGGGTGTTGACCCAGGAAGAACGTGCCGAAGCTGCCGCCTTGATTTGGGCTAAAAAACTGGATGTGGATGGGGCGAGGGAAGTCGTGCGAGCCTTAAAAGATTATGGGCGGCTTCCCGAACTGCCCAAGGGCTTTTCCCGGCATCCAGGGGATGCGATGGCTCACCAGTACTGGAAGCAAGCCCGCCAACAGCCCGATCTCCAGGCGCGATCGCGGTTGATTGGACAAGCTTTTACCTACGTCCACAGTGAAGCCGCTCGCCACCAAATTGAGCAACTGCTCACGGATTTTACCGTAGTAGCTCCGCAAAAAGCCCCGTACTGGCCGCTCTACCGTCTCGACAGTGAGGAAGAACTGCCCCGGATCTTGCCAGTGGTGGGTAAATTGCCCCTCACCCCAGCGGATTTACAGGCGACCCCTTGGATCGAGGCTGTGGCTCCCTTCCAGTTGGTTTCCTTTCAGGGCAGTGGTGTCTGGGTGGCAATTCCAGGGTGGCAAGTGATTCTCAATGCGGCAGACCCAGTGGCGCTCTTATGTGACAGTGAACGGTTGCCCACCCCCCTACCGGGTGCAGCGGAGGAACTCCTATTGGTGGTGGATCGGGCAGAACGTCAGTGGAGTAACGAGGGTTATTTCTTAAGTGAGCAGGACGATCAGTTGATCGTGCAATGGTTCCCTGAAACTCCAATGTTACCGATCCTGGGACGGGTGGTGCTGGTGATGCGTCCCCGCAAGGTGCTGATTGAAGCGGTCAATCAAGATCCCTGGCAAGTGGATGAGTAAAAATCATGCCAGGATGAGGGTGTTTGATCTCAAAGGCGATGAATACTCGAAAATTTATTCCGTCACCCACTGTTTTAGACCTTCAGGCCGAGTTTTAAGAGGGAAAATTCGGGAGTTTTTGAACCTCAGAGTAGTCTGAAGTCCTCTTAAATGAGGAGCGTTTCAGAGGTTTATGGACAGATCTTTCAGACTGGTCTTTGCTGGGCTGACCGTCGCGATGCTTTTACTTGGCTGCTCAATGTTGAATTCCAATACGCCAGCCCGATCCCAATTGCCAACGGATCTGGCCAACTATCGCCAAGCAGCTGACTACTCGGAAGCCAACGAGGGGCTGGCGATGCTAGTTGCTCAGCAGGGCAAGGTGATTTTTGAGTCCTATGCACCGGGCATCCCGGCTAACCAACCCCATCCCCTTGCCAGTGGTACTAAGTCATTCTCCTGCGCGATCGCGGTTGCTGCCATTCAAGATGGGCTTCTGAGCTTTGATGAACCCGTCTCTCAAACCATTACCGAGTGGCGATCAGATGCCGTGAGATCCAAAATTACCCTCCGACAGTTGTTGAGTCTCACCAGTGGACTATCCGGCGGCACCCTAGGGCGGGTTCCGACCTACACCGAGGCACTCCAGCAACCCCTAACAGCTGAACCGGGAACCCGCTTTCAGTATGGGCCAGTGCCGTTTCAGATATTTGGAGAACTGATCCGGCGTAAATTGGCCAAGGCAGGGATGTCAGAGGATCCACTGGCCTATCTCCAGCGGCAAGTACTAACTCCCATTGGACTCCAGATCGGGGACTGGAAACGTTCGGCGGATGGGATGCCCAATCTCCCCTCTGGAGCCAGTCTGACTGCCCATGAGTGGGCAAAGTTTGGGATTTTGATCGCAAATCGAGGACAGTGGAAAGGTCAGAGCTTGCTCAAACCTGAGTTGCTCAGTAACTGCTTCCAAGGTTCCCGGATCAATCCGGCCTATGGTCTGACGTTTTGGCTCAATGTCGAGGGAGAAATGCCGCGCAATCGTCCCTTTCATCGCATCAAACCAGCGCCAAGGAATTTGGTAATGGCCATCGGAGCCGGAAACCAGTCGCTCTATATTTTCCCGTCAGAACAGCTGGTGATCGTTCGCCAAGGCAAGTTAAAGCTGCGCACACTGCTGCAAAGAGGCACTTTCGAGCATCAACGGTTTTTGAGTCTGGCGTTGGGACGATAACTAACTTCAGGGTTCGTCTCCCAGGGCGTTTAGCTCCACCTGCGTTCCCTGAAAGTCAACCGCCAAGGCAGTTACCTCCGTCGCAATCCCCTGCTGTTCCCAAGCTACGGCGATCGCGGCCTCGACGGCTGCAACCTGGGGTCGATCAACGAGGGCCAAGAGGGTCGGCCCCGCACCGCTGATGACTAAGCCATGGGCACCTGCTGCCACTGCGGCGGTCTCGACGGCCTTATAGCCTGGAATCAGGGTTTGACGGTAGGGCTGATGAATCCGGTCTTGCAGAGCCGCCTGCAACCACGTCGCTTCCCCGTTTCTAACCCCCGAAGTAAGAGACCCAGGTGGGCGGTATTGAAAATGGCATCTTCCCGACAGTAGTGCAGGGGCAGCACCTGGCGAGCTTCCTGGGTCGATAGCTCAAAGTTAGGAATGGCAACCACGGGGACGAGTTCACTGTACCAGGGGATATCGCAAATCACCCATGCCGATGGCTCCTGCCCGGTGGCACTGAGGCAACATCCCCCGACGATGGCTGGGACAACATTATCAGGATGTCCTTCCAGGGCGATCGCCTGTTGAAGCACTGTAGTTTGATCCCAGGGGAACCCAGCCAGGGCGTTGGCTGCCACCACCCCCGCCGCGATCGCCGTTGCCGAACTCCCCAAGCCGCGAGTTAAGGGCACATCCAGGTGAATCTGAATTGCCACAGCGGGGGGGGATCTCTCCCCACTGCTGATAACAGTGGGTAAAGGCACGATAGGCCAGATTACTGCCATCGGTTTTTACGCCTGCGGCATCCCGACCTGTGACAGCAATCTCTAACGCCGCCGCTGCGGGCAATCGAGAGAAGCGAAAGCGGTTGTAGCGGCTGAGGGCCAGCCCCAAACAGTCAAATCCGGGGCCGATATTGGCCGTGGTCGCTGGGACAGTGACGGTAACAGCATCAGGTCGAGGCATGAAGTCAGTTTTTCCTTTAGGGCGCTCAAGGTCGAGCACTTTGCAGCAGGGAATCGAGGCAGTCCAGGGTTTTCTGAAACTGGTTCAGATTTCCCAGTAGTGGCAAATTTTCAGCGCTCCCTCTCAATCCTCTAGGAGCCTCCTGACTCAGACACTGCATCGTCTGCTGAAATTGTCCCAGAACTTGAGTGGTTTGACGCAGGTTCTCCTGGGAGGTTTCAGCGGACAAGGTCTCTGGGAATCCCTGAGGGAGATTTTGGCTGAGGCATTGCAGCATCCTTTGCACCTCCCCGAGGTTGAAGCGGTTGTTGCCCTTGCCCAGCGTCTGGGTTGAGAGAGCCAGAGGGCGGAGGCATTGGAAGGAATGGCTGAGTTCACCAAGCTGCTGGGACAGAGCCCGGACGCTCAGGGGTGGGGAGCTAACCGCACCCTTGATAGCAGGGGGTAAGGCGGGGGGCAGGGAGGGTGTCCGAAGGGCGATCGCAGGTGGAGAGGGGGCAATCGTTGGAGTCACTCGCCGGAGATTTGCCAAGGCGATGGAGGCATTGCCGCGATCCTGGAGCGCTTGGTAAAGATTCAGGGCTTGGCTAAATGCTGCCTCAGCCGCTGGGGGTTGCCCCGAATCCCTCGTAGAGGGTGCCGAGGTTATTCCAAGTTGTGGCTTCTGAAGCTTGATTCCCCAAAGCCTGGAGGATCGGTAAAGCTTGCTGATAGGCTTCCAGGGCTAACTGGGGTTGACCGAGACTATAGTAATTTCGCCCCAGTTCCGTCAGGATCAAGGCTTCAAATTCTGGCGATTTTAACTGTCGGGATTGTTGCAGTGCTTGCTGGAGCGTGGCGATCGCCGCTGGGAACTGGCGCTGTTCTGACTGCCGCAGTGCTTGCTGCAATTGCTGCTGTAAGGAAGCTACAGGCTGGGTCTGCGCTAGACTCCCAGGTATCCCCACCCCTCCCATCAAGGGCAGCCCACTGAGACTAATCACCAAGAAACCCCGATAGATTCGCTTCATGATGGTTCCTACTGTCACGGTTCCCCCCAAACTATCTCAAGTACTCTCCCTCAAGCCACCCCATTCCTGACCGTTCCTGCCAGGGATTGACGCACGAGCATCGCTAGCTGTTCAGCACTGTCTGTCACCGCCAGGGAGGCCGCCTGGTGCGCCATCTGTTCTCGACGGGTGGGATCGTGGAGCAAGGCTAACACCTGGGTCTCTAACATTTCAGGGGTGAGATCAGCCTGTTGGTACACGAATCCCGCCCCGACCGCTGCGAAGCTGGCGGCATTGTGGGTCTGGTGATCCTCGGCGGCGTAGGGATAGGGAATCAAAATTGCTGGAGTCCCCGTCACCGCCAACTCCGTCAAGGTTCCGGCTCCGGCTCGACTTACGGCTAAACTCGCCCGTTGCAATAACCCCGCCATATTGTCATAGAAGGGCAAGGCCACGTAGTGGGGATGGATCAGGCTATGGGCATCTGGATCGCTGTCCCCCGTCAAATGAACCACCCAAGCCCCAGCGGCTAACCAGGCAGGGGCACATTGGCGGATCAAACGATTGAGGGCGATCGCCCCCTGACTTCCCCCCACCCCGACAATCAGCGGTACCTCGGGGGGAATCTCCAGGGAGGACAAAGGTGTTGGCTGGCGAAATTGTGATCGCACTGGGGTTCCCACCCAAACGGTGCGCTGGGTGGGTAAGGCGCGAGCAGTCACCGGGAAGCCCACCGCCACGCGGCTACAGAACCAGGCCAGGAATCGGGTTACCTTGCCAGGAATGGCATTGGACTCGTGTAAAACCACTGGCAGTCCCAAGGATCGGGCCGCCAGAATCGCCGGGGCGGCAATGTACCCTCCGGTGGTGAGGACACCCCGAAACTGACCCTGTTGGAGCAGTTTTCGGACTTGAAACACCGCGCCCATCAACCGCCAGAGAATGCGGAGAGTTTCCAACCCGAAGCGTTTCTGCAACCCGGTGACGGCGATCGTATGTAAGGGATAGTGGCTGGGTACCAGTTGGGTTTCCAGGCGATCGGATACCCCTAACCATTCAATTTCAAAGTCGGGCAGTTGCTCGGCGGTGGCGATTGCTGGGAAGAGATGGCCCCCTGTGCCACTGGCTGCAATTAGGAGTCGCTGCCCTGTCGGTCTTTGATCCGTCATCGGTAGGTGCTGAAGTCCATCTCAGGAATAGCCTAGAATCGAAGTCAGTCTATGGCGACTGCTCCATTTTTCTTCAGGCTATCACCTATGCGTCATTCTCTGTCTGGCTTTGCTCGGCTACTGCCCACCCTCCGAACGGCCCCACGGTTACTCCTGGCATCTCTCACCTTGGGGTTGTTGTTGGGGTTACCCCCCGCTCAGGCAGACAGCCCCAACAGCGCCCCCGGTGATCTGAAAACGGCTCTGGCTGAGATTGATGAAGCTGCGAATAGCAAGAATCTACAAGGGGTACTTCAGTACTATAGCTCCACCTTTACTGACGGCAATGGCCTGAATCGATCCGGCTTGGAGCAAAACCTGACCGCCCTCTGGAAACGCTTTCCTAAACTCACCTATCGGACGGAACTCCAGTCCTGGAAACGGGAAGGAGCCGCGATTGTGGCTGAGACAATAACGACGATGAAGGGGAACCAGGTACTCCAGGGACGCACCATGACCCTGCAAGCAACGATTCGTTCCCTCCAGTACGTTGAAAATAACCACATTTTTCAACAATCGATTCTCTCAGAGCGCAGTCAACTCACCTCTGGAACCAAACCGCCCACCGTGGTACTTAACCTTCCCGAAAAGGTGAAAGCAGGGCAAGAGTTTCAGTTCGATGCCATTGTCAAAGAGCCATTGGGGGATGGTTTGCTCCTCGGCGGGGTCTATGAAAAACCAGTCAGTCCACAACACTATCTGGAAAAGTTGCCCGATGATCTAGATCTCTTAACCGCTGGCGGGGTCTTCAAGGTTGGCAAAGCACCGACCACACCCCAGGATTTATGGATTTCAGCCGTTTTTATCCGTCAAGATGGCATGAACCTGATTACTCAACGCTTACAGGTGGTGTCCCGCTAGTTCTCTCACCATGGCCTACTTCGGGGGTTGGGGGGCAATGAATACCTTATAAACCCCATAGAGCAAGGCGGCCACCAGGGTCAGACTGATTCCCATGGTAATCAAGGAAAGAATGCCTCGCAGCACCGACAACCCCACTAGGGCGATCGCAGCCACCACGACAATCTTGCCAATCCCTGGAAGTTGTCCCAGCCAATTTAAAAAGCCACCTTGGAAGAGGGCAGGGGGCAAGGGCTCATATTCAGGGACTGGAGGAGGGGAGCGATGCAGGTCTGCTTCCATTTGGCGCAGGCGCGCCTCAAGCTTTTGCGGATCAGGCGTTTTCATTCATTAAGGCTCCCGGACTCAGAGCAAGCTATCAGCAGTGATTGTAACCAATTCCATGGCAGGCTCAGCTCCCGGAATTCTCAGATTAAAATATATGAATCGATCACAGCCCCGAATAGATCGGATTTCAGAAGCTATTCTTGTACAATAATTCCCTTCACTGATTGACCTGTCCTTGACTGCACCAGGAATTGGATTGTGACTCTAAAGACTGAAACAGTACGCCCTCCTACGGGTATGGAGCGACTCAACCGCCAGATGATTGCCATCCTGGACTTCGGTTCCCAGTACTCGGAACTGATTGCCCGCCGCATTCGTGAGACGCAGGTTTACTCTGAGGTGCTTTCCTACCGCACCACTGCTGAGCAACTGCGGCAGCTGAGTCCGAAGGGGATTATTCTCTCCGGTGGCCCCAGTTCAGTCTACGATGCCGCCGCCCCCCATTGTGACCCCGAGATTTGGAAATTAGGAATTCCAGTGCTGGGGGTCTGTTATGGGATGCAGTTGATGGTGCAGCAACTTGGGGGGGAAGTTACCCGCTCCGATCGGGGGGAGTATGGGAAGGCATCCCTTTGCATCGATGACCCAACGGATCTGCTCACCAATGTGGAAGACGGTATCACCATGTGGATGAGTCATGGGGACTCTGTAGTACGGTTACCTGATGGGTTTGGGTTGTTAGCCCATACCACCAATACCGCCTGTGCCGCGATCGCCCATCCTCAACTAAAACTCTATGGAGTGCAATTCCATCCCGAGGTGGTGCATTCCTTGGGAGGCTTGGCGCTGATCCGCAACTTTGTCTATCACATCTGTGACTGTGAACCCACCTGGACAACCGCTGCCTTTGTGGAAGAGGCGATTCGGGAAATTCGGGGCAAGGTTGGCAACAAGCGAGTCTTGTTGGCGCTTTCGGGGGGGGTGGACTCCTCCACCTTGGCCTTCTTACTGCATCAGGCGATTGGGGATCAACTTACCTGCATGTTCATTGACCAGGGGTTTATGCGCAAGCTGGAGCCGGAACGACTGGTGAAGCTCTTTCACGAACAGTTTCATATTCCGGTGCAGTATGTAGATGCGCGGGAGCGGTTTCTCACATCAATTACAGGGATTACCGATCCAGAGGCAAAACGTAAATGCATTGGGCATGAGTTTATTCGGGTGTTTGAGTCCGAGTCCCGGCGTCTTGGCCCCTTTGATTATCTCGCCCAGGGAACCCTCTACCCCGATGTCATTGAATCGGCAGATACCAACGTCGATCCCCAAACGGGGGAACGGGTGGCGGTGAAAATTAAAAGTCATCACAACGTCGGCGGCTTACCCAAGGATTTGCGCTTTAAGCTAATTGAGCCCTTACGGAAACTCTTCAAGGATGAAGTCCGGCGCGTGGGACGCTCCATTGGTCTGCCGGAAGAAATTGTGCAGCGCCATCCATTTCCTGGGCCGGGATTGGCCATTCGGATTTTGGGGGAAGTCACCGCTGAACGGCTAGAAATTCTTCGGGATGCCGATTATATTGTCCGGCAAGAGATCAACCGCCAGGGCATTTATCATGACTTCTGGCAAGCGTTTGCCGTTTTGTTGCCCGTTCGCAGCGTCGGGGTGATGGGGGATCAGCGCACCTACGCCTACCCAATTGTCTTACGCCTCGTCTCCAGTGAAGATGGCATGACCGCTGACTGGTCACGAGTTCCCTACGAGCTGTTAGAAACAATTTCCAATCGGATTGTCAATGAGGTGCAAGGTGTGAACCGGGTGGTTTATGATATTACTTCCAAGCCTCCCGGCACGATTGAATGGGAGTAGTTTCTCTCCCCAGCCCCGCACCACAAACGCCCCCACAGCGAGGGGATTTTAGTATCAAAACTTAATCTTTGGCATTAATTTTTGTGGAAAACTCAGGAAAGTCTGTGGAAAACCCCGACTTCCTGTGGAAAACCTGCTATTTTCCGGTTTGGTTCTAGGGACACCCAAGGCAGCGAAATGGTGGGTCAGGGATGTCAATCCGTCGCCTCATAGCTGATGCGATCGGAATGGTAGGTTGGTGGCTCAACATGAATCAAAACTCGAGCGGGGCCGAACCGATCTTCCAGGATGGACTCAATAGCTTCGGTAATTTGGTGGGCAGCCTCGACATCGGCCGTCCCGACAATCAAGTGCATTTCAATAAAGACCTGTCGCCCTACGATCCCCCGGGAGGCAATATCATGGCAGTTGATCACCCCAGACACTTGCAGGGCGATCGCATGAATTACTTCCGGGGCGATCGCTGCCTCATCGACCAAGACGGGGACGTTTTGACGTAACACCGACCACCCGCTCCAAAACACCATTACCGCCACGGGAAAAGCAATGGCTGCATCCAGCCATTGCCAGTTCCAGAGCCAAATCCCCACCAAGCCCACTAATACCCCGATCGTCACCCAAATATCACTCATGGTGTGGTGGGCATCGGCCACTAGGACGGCGCTACCCGTTTCGATGCCTACTCGGCGCTCATAGTAGGTAACAAAAATATTGATGCCCAGAACCATTACCACAATCCAGAGTTCCACCCCTGAGATCTGAACGGCCTTTTCGCTGTGCAGTAATCGTTCGACAGCGCCCTGTAAAATTTCAAAACAGGCAACCCCGAGAAAGGCAGCAATGCCTAGTGCTCCAATTGCCTCAAATTTGAGATGTCCATAGGGATGGTCGCGATCGGGCTGCGGTGAGGCCAGACGGGTGGTCACCAGCCCCAAAATGTTGCCCGCACTATCGGTAAGGCTATGTAGGGCATCGGCCATCAGGCTGAGGGAACCTGTCCACCAGCTGACAATGATCTTCAAGCCCATTACCAAAAGGTTGAGTGCCAGTGTGAGGAGCAGGACGTTACGGATGATGGCTCGATGATCAGGACTCATATCGTATTTCTCACTCCCATGCGGTACATACTTACTTAAGAACCCAGGCAGTAGCATCCAGAAGGGTTTTGTGATTCTTCAGTCACTATCGCATGACTACCAAGGGCGACTGAGCATCGGTTGTCACCATCCTAGCGGTGAGTTGTCCGGGAACTGCAAGCGATGGCGCAAGGGTAGCGACCTGCTACCATCTTGGATAGTTCCTCCACACTCCGCCAGTTTTTTCATGATGTCTGCACCCCTCACACTTAATTTGGTGGAAGGTTCCGTGACCTTTAGCTTCTCTGCCCAAGCTGCCCAGATCCTGAAGCAGGAAATTGCCCAGTTAATGGAACGCTTGAAGGTAACCGCTGCAAAGGCAGCCCCGGGGGTTGCAGTTAGCAAAGCCAGCCCCCAAAAGGCAATGGAATATCAACATGCCGGGGATGTGTTTATCGAGATTTTTTGTAATCCCAATATTTGGCCCAGCCCCTTTGCTGCCAAGGTGTTGATCACGGTGCGCGATGAACGCATCCGTCTGACCACCGAAGCCGAACTCAGTCGCATTGTTGAGGATGTTAATCAGTATTTGGAGCGCGTTGGTTGAGATGGCAGCCGCCCCTAAAGAGCAGCAACATCCCCAAGAAAGCGGCGATCGCCAGATTGTGAATACCCTGAAGACCGGGGAACCCAGTGACTATAACCTGGCAGAGTTAGCCCGGTTGCGGGTGCGTTACCGTGGCTTTCCTGGAGCCAAGAGCATTCAGGCCGATCTAGATCAAGTGCTCCAGCGTTGGCAATTAACGGAAGCGGAATTGTTCGAGCAAACACGCCAGATTCATGGGAATACACCCATTTACAAAGGCCGTAGCAATAAGCGCTTCGATGACGACTGGGTTTAACTCCCTCCCCGCTGCCATTGGCTAGGGTTGCTCCACTCCCACTGAATTCATTGCTGCTATCACAGCACTGCTTCCGGTGCAACGCCTAGAATTTATGAAGAAACATAACAAATAAATTCTTCACCATGATCGAGCCTAGTCAGGGCAAGTCTCAGCGGGTAGTAGTAATTGGGGCGGGAATTGGCGGCCTGACCACGGCGGCTCTATTGGCGCGACGGGGCTATTCGGTGTTGATGGTCGATCAGGCACAGGTACCGGGGGGCTGTGCTTCCACCTTTCAACGACGGGGGTTTACCTTTGATGTCGGGGCCACCCAGGTGGCGGGCTTGGAACCTGGCGGCATTCACGATCGCATTTTTTCTGAGTTGGCGATCGCCCCACCCCTGGCAACCTATTGTGACCCAGCCTGCGCGGTCTATTTACCGGCGGAAACCCAACCGATTTCTCTATGGCGAGATCCCCAGCAATGGCAACAGGAGCGCGATCGCCAGTTTCCCGGTAGCCAGCAATTCTGGCAGTTGTTGCAGGATTTGTTCCAGGTGAGTTGGCGGTTTCAGAGTCGAGATCCGGTTTTACCCCCCCGCAATCTCTGGGATCTGGGGCAACTGCTGCAAGCCGTGCGTCCGGATACCCTGACAACGATTCCCTTTACCCTGGCTACGGTGGGAGATGCCCTGCGCTGGTTTGGACTGAGTCATAATCAACGACTGCGTACCTTCTTAGATTTGCAACTGAAGCTCTATTCCCAGGTGGATGCCGAGGAAACTGCGTTGCTCTACGCAGCCACGGCACTGGGGGTTTCCCAAGCACCCTTGGGGCTTTACCACTTGCAAGGTAGTATGCAGACCCTCAGCGATCGCCTGATGACGGCGCTGGAACAAGAGGGCGGTCAAGGGTTAATGCGTCATACTGTGGAGCAAATTGTGGTCACGGGCGATCGCTGTAGCGGTGTGGTGATCCGCAATCAAAAAACCGGAGCCACCTGGACGGAAGGGGCGGATCAGGTGGTTGCCAATGTCACGGTGCAAAATCTGGTACAACTCCTAGGAGATCGGGTTCCTCAAGGGTACCGTCAGCGCGTCGAGTCATTGCCCCCGCTTTCAGGAGCCTTTGTGGTCTACCTGGGAGTCAATCAGCGAGCCATTCCTGAGGATTGCCCACCGCATCTGCAATTTTTGTACGACTACGCTGGCCCGATTGGTGAAAATAATTCCCTCTTTGTTTCTGTCAGTCGTCCCGGCGATGGTCGCGCCCCCGCAGGTCAGGCAACCCTGATTGCTTCTTCCTTTACCGATCCCAGAGCATGGCAGTGCGATCGCGACTATCACCAACGGAAACAAGATTACACTCAAACGGCGATCGCTCGTTTAAGCCAGTTTTTTCACCTCACGCCTGACACACTCTTGTATCAAGAAGCCGCTACACCCCGCACCTTTGCCCGCTTTACAGCCAGAGCTCAGGGAGTGGTGGGTGGCATTGGGCAACGCATTGCTACCTTTGGCCCCTTTGGCTTTGCCAATCGCACCCCCATTCTCGGTTTATGGTTAGTGGGGGACTCAACCCATCCGGGAGAAGGTACGGCTGGGGTGAGTTACTCGGCCTTGACCGTGGTACGCCAGATTGAAGCTGAATACAGTTAAATTCAACTCTATTCAGCTTCAATAAGAATTGAATTATAGCAGTTACCGATCTCGTGTGGTACAAGTAACAATCTGAAACCATTTCCCTGTCTCATTCAGGCGCACTTCATGTTACGAAGAACCGCTATATATAGGTTGCATTTTGAGATTTCAAAGCTTGTACTCACACTGATAAAAACGATAAAAAAACTTATACTAGCTTTGATTTTATGGAAATTCGTCTTCTTTAAATAAAATTTTCGGAAGATTAAAATTAATTTGTTTTTAACATTAACAGAAAAGCTGATCCAATTTAGCATTGTTTGAATTGCTCGAAATGATTAAGACGATTGATCAATCAGATTCGTAATCAATCAAAGCATCAAGAGTTATGTTTTATCGATGACAGATAATTGCATTGACATATTTAATATAAGGTGTAACCAACAGAGCTTCTATACTGCTGTTTGAATGAATTCCAGGGTACAAGCTAATTCGTATCGCTTCTCTCGTGAGCAGTGAAGTTCATCAAAATTGGATGGAAGTACCACATCGATTTTTGAATTACACAATAGGGGTGTTACAACGTTCGGAAAACCAATATCTGAACGCGACTTATCTTGTGAAGCCCAGATCAACAAAAAGAGAGTGAGGAGTATTTGGAATCAATTAAGATTTCAGTTCTGTTTCGTCGAAGTCTTCAGTTTAATCAAACAATAAGAGAGTTAAAAATGCAGTCAAAACATCTATCAGTGGCAGCATTATCCATTTTTCTTGCCCTCGCTAGTAGTCCGGCACAGGCTCATTATGGAGAAAAGTACAATACAATCCTGGCAGACTCATGGCCAAGAATGGCCGAGAATCGGGGAACAATCCAGTTCATTAGCACACATAAATTAGTACTTATGCCTCCAGATGGACACCGAATTGTGCTGATGTCTCCCCACATGGGAATGAACCCACTCACTCAAGGATTTAAGGTCGGAGAAGAGGTGGTTGTTGTGAGCGATGCCAAGTGTTTCGCTCTCAAGGTTTCCTATCCTGATAAGGTCATAGTTAGTACTCTCTCCGTACCTGAGGCTATGGTGCCCCTCGCTGTGACTCCCATCCCAGTCGTCACGCCTAGCCCCATTATTCCTCGACCTGTTGAGCCAGTAAGAGGAATGTGGTAGTAGAAAAACTCGAATAGCCGATTATGCTCCTTCTAACCAGGAAGGAGTTTTTATTCAGAGTCCTCCAATATTGGAGGACTCTGATGCCATACACTGATGCACTTCAGATTTGAACTGGTGTCAACATGTAAAGCCTATAAATCCCTAAGTTGTTGTGCATCCAAACTGCATAAAGTTGGGCTTGAACCCCATGCAGTCAGATAATCAGCTAGAAAATTGAATGCCGATTACCTGACCCCAATCTGTAGGCACAGCCTCGTCCATTGTTGGCAAATCGCAAGGCGCGTCACAACTAATAGGTCTAAATATATTCGCGCTCTGCTTCCAGCATCTTGACCAGACTGGCATTCCCCTGACTGCGGGCAACTTCTAGCCGATGCTCCAGGATGCGCTGTACATTCATGTGATGAACTTTGGAGAGTTCCGCTGAGAGACGATAGCGATTCCGGATCAACGGCACTACATCTGCTTTGGCAACAGCGACTGCCTGGGATGTAGTTGTTTGCACTAGATTTTGCTTCTCCCCAGCACCCAACTGATTCTTGGAATACGCAACGCCCCGATACATTAAGTTCATCGTGGGTTGAGGTACCGGAATATGTTTGAGATAGTGACGTTGCCAAGGTTGGCCGCGATATTTCCCGGCAATCTCGCCTTCAGTAATTTCCAGGGTAGGGTGTGTATATTCGTAAGCAACACCGCGATACATGAGTTTCATAAATTTCCGCCTCAAATGCTGTAAGGTACTGGTGTCTGGGTGAGACGAGGCGCGTTCCTTCGGGCGACTTCCCTACTTCCGTCCCTTCTCAATACCTGAAAAACCTCAGAATGCACACCATCCAGACAGAGATCGCGAGAAGAGATGAACGTTTAATTTATATTCTGTATCCTAATTTACTTTTCTGGATTAATCAGGGTGATTTTAGTAAAACTTAATGCTTTATAGGTGTTCAATGGACAATGCGGGATATCGCTGCTCTACAGCTGTCAGGGGTTGAAATCAGAAGTTGTTCTAAAGTTAGTCTCCATTCTGGAAATGCCTCCCTAAGATAGTAGGTGGGTATCGGGCGGTGTAAACGCCTAGTTACTTAACTAGACTCAGTGCTATTTGTCCGGGAGGCTCAAGCATGGTCGATACATACCAGTCCTTAGTGCGCGAATATGCATTGGATCGTGACTGCACTACCCTCTCCCGCCATGTGCTGCAACAACTACAGAGTTTTTCTCCGGATGCTCAAGATCTGAGTGCTTTGCTAACCCGGATTGCCTTGGCAGGTAAGCTGATTGCCCGTCACCTCAGCCGTGCCGGACTCATGGAGGGGGTTCTGGGTTTCACGGGCACTGAAAACGTGCAGGGTGAAGCGGTGAAGAAGATGGATGTGTACGCCAATGAGGTCTTCATTTCTGTCTTCAAGCAAAGTGGTTTGGTTTGCCGGCTTGCCTCGGAGGAAATGGAGAAACCCTACTACATTCCAGAAAACTGCCCAATTGGGCGCTACACTTTGCTCTATGACCCGATTGATGGATCTTCCAACGTGGATATCAATATCAATGTGGGGTCGATCTTCGCCATTCGCCAACAGGAAGGAATAGATGCGGATGGCTCCGGCAGTGATCTGTTGCAAGACGGACATCAGCAGTTAGCGGCGGGCTACATTCTCTATGGCCCTAGCACGATGTTGGTCTACTCTATCGGCAAGGGAGTTCATGCCTTTACCCTTGACCCGAGCTTGGGTGAATTTATTCTTTCTAATGAAAACATTACGGTTCCTGATCACGGTGCCATCTATAGTGTCAACGAGGGAAACTTCTGGCAGTGGGAGGAGTCCTACCGTGACTATATTCGCTATGTCCATCGCCATGAGGGCTACACTGCTCGCTATGGCGGGGCCATGGTCGGTGATTTCCATCGCATTTTGTTTCAAGGTGGGGTGTTTCTCTACCCCGGAACCTTGAAAAAACCGGAGGGGAAACTCCGGTTGCTCTACGAATCTGCACCCATGGCGTTCTTGATTGAGCAAGCGGGGGGGCGAGCGAGTACTGGTACCCAGGAAATTTTAGAGGTGATTCCTGATCATCTCCATGCCCGGTCTCCGCTGATTATTGGGAGCAGAGAGGATGTTGCCCTGGTTGAATCCTTTATTCAAGAAAGAGCGCGGGAATTGCAGCAACCCGTGATCCTGAATCCTTAGCTGTGCGCCAGACCATTCTCTAACCTTAACTACCCTCTGATTACCCTATTGTCTATGGTCACTCTGCTTGAGAATCCCCTCCGTGTAGGTCTACAGCAAGACCGAGTTCCAGAGCCACAAATTCTCGTGATTTTCGGAGCATCTGGCGACCTCACCCAGCGCAAGCTTGTTCCGGCGATCTATCAAATGAAACGGGAGCGACGGTTGCCGCCAGAACTGACGATTGTGGGCGTGGCGCGGCGCGATTGGAGCCACGAGTACTTTCGGGATCACATGCGTGAAGGTGTGGAAGAGTTTGGGGGCGGCCTCGGCTCGATGCCGATTTGGGATGACTTTGCCCAAGGGTTGTTTTACTGTCCGGGTGATATGGATAGCCCAGAAAGCTACCAACGGTTGAAAGCCTTTTTGAGTGAACTGGATGAGAAACGAGGAACTCGGGGCAATCGGGTTTTCTATTTGTCAGTGGCTCCCCGCTTTTTCGCTGAGGCGGTGCAACAGTTGGGAACGGCAGGGATGATTGAAAACCCGCGCAAACAACGTTTGGTGATTGAAAAGCCCTTTGGCCGCGATCTGGGATCTGCCCAAGCTCTCAATCGGATTGTGCGGCAGGTTTGTGCAGAAGAGCAGGTTTACCGAATTGACCACTACTTGGGGAAAGAAACCGTTCAAAACTTGTTGGTGTTTCGATTTGCCAATGCCATCTTTGAACCCCTGTGGAATCGCCAATTTGTTGATCATGTTCAAATCACAGTGGCAGAAACCGTTGGACTCGAGGGCCGTGCTGGTTATTACGAATCAGCTGGGGCGCTGCGGGATATGGTGCAAAACCATTTAATGCAGTTGTTCTGTCTGACGGCAATGGAGCCGCCCAATTCCCTGGATGCCGATAGTATCCGCAACGAAAAGGTCAAAGTGTTGCAAACCACTCACCTGTCTAACTTGAGTGATCTCAATCTCTCGGCAGTGCGGGGGCAGTACACATCCGGGTGGAGAAATGGTAAGCCTGTTCCTGGGTATCGGCAGGAAGAGGGGGCAGCGGTTGGTTCCACAACGCCCACCTACGCTGCCTTGAAACTCAATATTGATAACTGGCGTTGGAAAGGGGTGCCTTTCTATCTGCGGACAGGTAAGCGGATGCCACGTAAGTTGTCGGAGATTTCCATTCAGTTTCGCGAAGTCCCGTTTCTGATGTTCCAATCCGCTGCCAAACAAGCGAACCCCAATACCTTGGTACTTCGAATTCAGCCGGATGAGGGAATTTCCATGCGCTTTGAGGTGAAAACCCCAGGTAATTCCCTGCGCACCCGCTCAGTGGATATGGATTTTCGGTACGATACGGCCTTCGGACAAGCCAACACTGATGCGTACAGTCGGCTGCTGGTGGATTGTATGTTAGGGGATCAGACTCTATTTACTCGGGGAGATGAGGTGGAAGCTTCTTGGCGAATTCTGACGCCCTTACTGGAGGTGTGGGATGCACCCGCGCCCCCTGAGGTGATTCCGCTCTATGAGGCTGGAAGTTGGGGGCCGGTTGAAGCAGAGTTGCTGCTGAATCGAGATGGGCGTAACTGGCGAAGACTTTAGGCTCAATCCTCCAGGATTAGGGATGAATTTCTACACGATTGCTAATCTACTCACTGCTGACTACTGAACCTATGACTACTACTCCACTTGTCACCCTGCAAAAACCCAAGGGGATTTCCCTGGATGAAATCGAAGCTGAACTCAGTGCAATCTGGCATAGCCAGAATGGGGACAAGGCTTCCCTCGCACCGACGCGAGCCTCAACCTTTAGTATGGTTGTCTACGAACCGGAAGAGTTTCAGCAATTGCTTGCTGTGTTGGGCTTTTATGATGGCCCCATTGATGGAATTCACGGTCCCCTGACGAAAGCAGCTGTGGAAGAGGCTCAAAAGTCCTACAGCCTGCGGATTACAGGACGAATTGATCCTGCAACTCTGGCGCGGCTAAGAGAGGAAGTGGCAAAGCAACCCGCAGAGCGGACGAAAATTTCTAATCCTAACTTGCGAGGATTCAGTATTAGTGATGCGATCGCCATCCAGAATCCCTGCCGCATTATTACCCTCTGTCCAACCCTGGGAGAGGATCAAGGGGTCACTGCTCAGGTGTCTGCCTATTGTCCGGTGCAGCAAAGTGGCAGCAACTTGATCTGTTGCGAGTATATTACTCTGCGAGGTACTAAGACCGCCCTGAACCAGGTTGGGGATTTGGTCGCATCGCTGCTGATCCCAGATCTGCCGAAGTTCGTTTGGTGGAAGGCAACGCCCAATATTGAGCAGGATCTGTTCAAGCGGCTGGTAGAAACCTGCCATTGCATTATTTTGGATTCCTCCTACTTCACGGCTCCAGAAGCAGAATTTATTAGGGTGCAGGGGTTGTTTGATTCCGGCACCTCGGTGGCGGATCTCAACTGGCATCGCCTCTCTGCATGGCAAGAGCTGACGGCGGCGGCCTTCGACCCCCCGGAACGGCGGTCTTCCCTAGGAGAAATTGATCAAGTCACCATTGACTATGAAAAGGGCAATGCCGCCCAAGCGCTGATGTTCTTGGGTTGGCTGGCGAGTCGCCTGGGTTGGGAGCCAACTTCTTTCGTACCAACGGGGGGAGAGTACGATCTGAAGCATATTACCTTGATGGGGAAGAATCAGAAGACCATCCAAGCCGAGCTGGCAGCCATTCCAACCGCCGAATCTGGGGAGATTACGGGTGATTTAATTGGCTTGCGCCTAACCTCTTCCAACTTGGATGCTAACTGCTGCACTATCCTCTGTTCCGAAACCACTGGATGCATGCGGATGGAGTCCGGGGGCAGTGCCCAGACCTGTCGCACCGAACAGGTCACGGCGATCAATGACCAACGGGCGGAATTTCTGCTGAGTCAGCAGTTGCAACGGTGGGGTCGGGATGTCTTGTTTGAGGAAAGTTTAGCTGTGGCGGTTAAGATTCTCAAACTCGGCCATTAGGGTGGAGCAGTCTAATGCCCTAACAGCATGGCCCTGATGATTGCCGGAGAGCGGAGCGGTGTGGGTAAGACAACGGTAACGCTGTCGCTCCTCGCCGCTCTCCGGCATCAAGGGTTAGCAGTGCAGTCTTTCAAAGTGGGTCCGGATTATATTGATCCGATGTTTCACCACCAGGTAACCGGACGGAGCTGCCGAAATCTCGATCCGGTGTTAACGTCTGAACCCTACGTGCAGCAGTGGTTTTTCCACCCATCTCCAGGGATCTGACTACACCGTGGTGGAAGGGGTGATGGGTTTGTTTGATGGTGCCGCAGGGCAGGGAGATTGGGCCAGTACGGCCCATATAGCCCGGTTGTTGCATCTGCCCATTGTCTTGGTGATTGACTGTGCCCACCTTTCGAACTCCGTAGCGGCGATCGCTCACGGTTATCGTTCCTTCGATCCCCGACTGCATTTGGCGGGGGTGATCTTGAATCGGGTAGGGAGCGATCGCCATTTACAATTTCTCCAAGAGGCACTGGCCCCCCTAGCCTTACCGATTCTGGGAGTCTTGCGCCGTCAGGCAGCAATCACGATCCCCGATCGCCATCTGGGGTTGGTACCCACGGATGAATTGCCCGAATTTTCTCAGCTGATCGAGCGGCTGGCTAAGATGGGCACTGACTGTTTTGACTGGCAGCAATTGCGACCGCTGCTGGCAACACCGCGCAGTTCGTCAACCTTCACCTCCCTGAGTTCCCCCCTGGAAACAAAAACTTCGGCAGTGCCTCCGATCAGAATTGCCATTGCCCGCGATCGCGCCTTTAACTTCTACTACGCCGACAACCTGGACTTACTCACCGCCCTGGGTGCGGAGTTGATTCCCTGGAGTCCCCTAACGGACACCGATTTGCCCCCCAAGATTCAGGGCTTGTACTTGGGAGGCGGTTTTCCAGAACTCTTTGCTGCCACCTTATCAGCCAACCATCCGGCTCGCAGCGCTGTACAACGGGCGATCGCGGCGGGCATGCCCACCTATGCAGAGTGTGGGGGGTTGATGTATCTGTGCGCAGGGATTATTGATTTTCAGGAACAGGAATTTCCGATGGTGGGCTGCCTCCCCAGTAGAGCGGTGATGCAACAACGTCTAATCCTAGGTTATCGGCAGGCAACTGCTTTGCAAGACAGCCCCCTACTGACAGCCGGGACTTGTATCTGGGGTCATGAATTTCATCACTCTTCCCTGCATCCACAACCCACCGCTCCGCTCTACCATCTTCGAGGCCATGAGCGTAACAGCCCTACTTGGGAAGAAGGTTGGCGGTTGGAACATCTCCATGCCTCCTATGTGCATCTCCACTGGGGCGGTCAACCCGAACTACCCATGAGATTTGTCCAACATTGTCGGCGTTATCGTCGTCCATCGGATCAGCAACCCTAGAGGCCGACCGTCCAGTATCTCAGCAATGTGGTGCCAGGAGACTGAACGGCAAGGGTCAGGTACAGCCCTTAGTCGTCCAAATTCAAGACGATTTTCCCTTTCGTCGCCCCTGTTTCTAGCAACCGATGGGCAGCCCCCACCTCTGCTAAGGGGAAAGTTTGCCCCACCTGGATCTTAAGATCTCCCTGATCGATCAGACGGGCACACTGCTCCAGAATTTTGGCTTGGGCTTGTTGTTCAGCGATCAGCCCCTGCAGCATCGGTGTCAGCATCATTTCCAAACTAATCCGCAGATTGTGGGAGCGAGCGACCTGCCAATGGGTCGTGGCAGCGGGTTCCAGAATCGTGACCACATCGCCATAGAGCTTAACGGCGGGAAAGGTCTGCATCAAGGTTGTCCCTCCCACCGTATCAAAGGCTAAATCAACTCCATCTCCCTGAGTCCAGTCTAGAACCGCTGGCACTAGGTCGGTTTGCTTGTAAAGAATGGTGTGATCGGCTCCTAGCTGACGGACAAAGTCAGCTTTATCCAGAGACCCAACCGTGGTACATACTGCCGCACCCTGCAATTTGGCAAGTTGGATCGCTACATGGCCAACTCCTCCAGCTCCCGCGTGAATGAGTACCCGCTGTCCCGCTTGGAGCCGCCCCCGATCGTAGAGGGCTTCCCAGGCTGTAATTAATACCAGGGGAGCTGCCGCCGCTGCTACAAAGGAAATAGAACTTGGCTTGGGAGCGACAAAGCGCTCATCGACCACAATGTATTCCCCATAGTTCCCCGCCGCCGACCCCAACCCCCCCTGACAGAAATAAACGCCATCACCAGGACGATAGCGTTCGACAGCTGAACCCACGGTCTCGACAATGCCTGCCCCATCGCACCCTAAGATGGCTGGCATTTGATCGGGATAGAAGGTGCCCCGCTGCCTAAGTTTGGTATCAATGGGGTTGATCCCTGCGGCTTTGATGCGAACACGCAACTGGCGATCGTGTTGCAAGATCGGCATCGGCCACTGCTGGACTTGTAAAACCTCTGGCCCCCCTGGGGCAGTCATGACGGCGGCTTTCATAGACAGATCATCGTATAGTGAGCAGCGAGGAACTTCGATGCTTCTATTCTCCTTCCTAAGTTGTGCAGCAGCATAAAAGCCAATGCCGAGAACCATCTAAGAGTTGTTTTTTACCTGTAAAACGCGATCGCCCAGGGACATAAATCGTCGGGGATTGTAGCTGAAGATTGTGTTTGAATCGTAGCGATCGCACTTGTTACAGCAATTCCCTTGAATTCTGTATGGTGATCGTCCATGGCTAGAGGTTTCGGGAATCCAAACAAATCTTACCCTTAAATTTGACATCGATTTAAACTCAGAGACTGCATGTCTTCGGAGACGAAAATATCTGCCATTTCTAGAGCTTTCCGCATCAGAGATCGCCCAACTTCAAAGGAAAACTGCACCTGGGCAAAGGTCTGGGCTGCGGTAGACATCGCCTGCCACCTTACCTGATTGCTATATAGCTCCATCACTGCCTCTGCCCATCTCTGGGGTTCATCTACAATCATTGCTTCGATGCCATGACGAATCCCTGTACCTTCCGCCGCAATCGGGGTCATGACCGTAGGAACCCCATAGGCAAGGGCATCAATGACCTTTCCCTTTATGCCTGCTCCGATTTGAAGCGGAGCTACAAACACCCGACAGGAATTGTAAGCTTCAGCAACATCCTGAACAAATCCTTTAATAATCACTGTGTCAGATTGAAGTGCTTCAATTTCGGCCGTAACCTTACTACCGTAAATTAAGAAACGGAGATCTGGCAAATGACGGTGCAGTAGTGGCATCACCTCCTGAACAAAGAACTTCACAGCAGAGATGTTAGGAGGGTGACCAAAACCACCCAGAAAGGCGATATCCTGACGCTTCTCAAACGAGGGCACCTGAGGGATAACATCAACCACCCATGGGCATTTAGCAATACAACTCTGGCCCAAATTATGAGATTGGATCACGGCATGTTCCGTCTCATTATAAGAAAGGGTAACATCCACATCCCGCATAATAGCCAATTCTATTTCACGGGTTTGAATTGCTTTTTTCAGTAATGAATCATCACCCTGGGCGATCGCCATTCTGAGTTCACGGAGAAAATGTAAATCAGCATTACAAAACAGAATTTTTGCCTGGGGTGCATACATCTTGACGGTTTTCAAATATTTTTCGGCAACATTATAGCGAGTGATATAGATAACATCAAATTCTCTCCCTCTCCGCTCTAAGACTTCATTAACAGAACTAAAGAAGGGAGCATGGAGATATTCGACTCCGATTTTTTGCAGGTTCTTTGTGTAATTCCCTAAATAGGCACAACTTTCCGCAATAAATGTCACCTTAAATCCCAAGGATTGTATCAGTCTCATTTCTTGGATCGCGGCATAGCTCCCTGCATCTTGATCGGGGCAGGGAACTTGGCTATCGATAAATAAAGCCCGTCGATCAATACCACGATCTTTCTGTAGATCCACATCTTTACCCACCTCGCCATTCCAACGATAGGCATTAAACCAGCGACTCTTGAACTTGGGTTTGTTAATCTCTTGGTAGCGTTTAATTCCAGAGGCAGTGCTGGTGCCACTACTAAGACCCTCGAAGTGGATCACCTGGCTAAAGGGTGCATAGACAACTTTTAATCCCAAAGATCGCACCCGAAAAGCTAGATCGGTATCTTCGTAATAAGCAGGACAATAAGCTTCATCAAATCCTCCCAACTGTTGCCAGACTTCCTGCCGCACCATGATTGCTGCTCCAGATAGGTAGTCCACTTGGCGAGTGTAGTTGTACTTGGGATCTTGGGGATTACCTAAGCGGCCATAGTTCCAGGGGTCGCCAGTTCCCCAAACAATACCCCCTGCTTCTTGTAACCTGCCATCCGGATAAAGCAGCTTCGCACCAACAAGACCTACATTCTCAAAGCTCTCAAATACAAATAGCATTTCATCCAGCCAACCGACAGTCACCTCAGTATCATTGTTGAGAAAAACAACAAACTCACCCTGGACATATTGAGATCCATGGTTACAGGCTCGAATAAAACCCTGGGCTGATTCATGGCGGACATAGGTCACATTTGGGATTAACTCTGGTAACTCTAAGGTTTCATCCGTAGAACCATCGTCGACAATAATGATTTCAAATGAGGCTTGGTTGTGAGCAAATAGTAACGCTGCCAGACAGTTGTAGGTGACCGCACATTTGTTATGGACTGGAATAATGATTGAAACCCGAGGATTAACGACTTTGGGCACCTTCATCGGTTCCAGTGTCTTGCGTTTCTCAAAGCCATGAAGAATCTGATGATGTAGTTGGGACAACTGCATCATTTGTTCAATTTGAGAGATCGGCAACCTGGAGTCTAAATTATCTTCATCGTTAACTGCCCCTGGAGCCAATTTATGGAGGCCAACTTGCTGACTAAGGGTAGCTAAGTGAGCCAGTAATGCCTGATAACGAAAATGAGCCGTCGGAGCTAAGAAAGCAGGCAGAGGATCACCAGCATATTTCTGGAGTGCATGCCAAGGCGTGATCATAAAGGGCACAATCACAGCCGTCTGCCCAATCAGGAATCCTGAGGGTGCAGCAATAACTGAGAAGAGGTGAGGTCTGCCATCAAAAAAATCAGCCGTTAGGGGGAGCCGAAATCCAACATTACCTTTTGCAGACTGAGGTAAATTAGCGATCGCCACCGCAATTTCCTGATCTCCCTCCAAAAGTTTCACGGTCAGGGGTTCATGGGGAGACTTTTCGTCCATCCCCCAGCCACAGATTGCTGCACCATCTAAACCAATGACTTCGCCAACAATCTTGACTGTGTATTGAAAGGTCAGCTGGGAACCGCCACAAACTCTACCCGTTGAAAGCTCACGAACTGATAACAGGTGTAGTTGTCCATCAAAAAGCAGCGGTGGCAGCGGAATTTTGAATGTATAACGTACCAAGTCATGAGCGATTAAACTTGAGTACCCAGGCAATCGCTCGGGGGATTCACACCACTCCACAGGAGTTTTAGACACTTCACCAAAAAACAGCCGTGTAAAAAACAAAAACTATCATCTTCACGTTTTTTGGTTGCATTTTTCCTGAGACTCAGTCGAGCAAATGCTGCACTTTTTGGAGCAATTAGTAAATTAATTGATTTGAAGTAAGCTGATAAATCAGCTCCTCCTAGGAGCTTAGTTTCAATGAATTGAGTATCTATTTTTAATGAGTTTTTATGGGCATCAAACCACTCAACTTGCAGAGATCCATTACATCGATGTAGGCCAAAATACCCTGAAAATTGATATTCGTAAAACTCGCGAATTCGCAAAAACTCACCTTCCTCCGGATCTTGGTAAATAAGATCAGCAAACCCTTGGCTACTGGAGGAATTCTGGTGAATAAAGGCTGTAGAACCATTTGTTAAATTCCATGTATCACTAAGACGGACACCTAGGTGATGGGATTCTTCACCACTAACAACTAAATTCCAGTTGTCTATGTCTTGATTAAAACTTGAGTTGTAAATTCGGTTAACTCCGCATCTTGCTTTCTGTGCCTGTTTGATTGTTGGCATTACGGCGATCAGTTTTTGCCCATCTAGTAATTCAACTGAGGGTGATATTTTAGGATCTTCTTTTAGTAGAAGATAGCCAACTGCATACTCTTCTTCAATACCTAAAAAATAACCAGATTCGGCTGCTTCTAGATGGTGTGTGTTGGTGGTCTGTTGTTGTTCGAGAAGTTGCACAGTTGGGTTCGGAAGGTTAGCAGCCACAGGATTAGTGATATCGCTAGATGAGTGAGACATAAGTTTAATATTCTAGGTGTTTTCTGGGTTTTCTCGCCACTCTATTTGGATTAGAACTCACTGAATGGAAATGCATTCAATACCCACAAGATTTATAGTATTTTGATGGCTAGCTGAAAAAATGAACAATTAGGATCTCCAGGGGAAGCATATTTCGTTTTTTGATTGGACATAAAATATTTTCCCATGTTTTAAACTATAATGACCCCGCAATTCTTGCTTCCATATATCCCTTGAATATGAAATATAAAAGGTGGGCGCTACTTAAAAGCTTAGAAGTCAATGGGTGGGATACTCCAAGGTGCGTTCTGTCCACCTAAGTTCCTACTGTATCTGACTGTCTGTAACTGACTGTGTTTAAGTGCCGTATCCTCTGCTTCTAGTCTCGATATAACTGCTCTCTGCTCCTTCGCCTCATTTGTCAACGTCTCCCAGTGCCAAAATTATCCTAGGAATAATTTCAGTCTGCCCAGTATTGACCTTGGTTTTGCCTGAGCTTGGGTCAGTTTCTCAATCTGGGTCTGTTGTGCGGCTAGGGATTGCTCTAATTCTCCCTTGACTTGACGGAGTATTTCTAGTTGGGTGATGCTTTCGCTGAGTCTGGTCTCCAACTCGGCCTTGCCTTGACTCAGGGATGCAATTTGTGTCAGGCGATCTTGGGCTAATCGGGTCTGCTCATCCCTGGCCTGCCTGAGTTGTTCAACTTGGTTTTTCTGTTCGGTCAGCGATGCGGTGATCTGTGCTATTTCATGGCTCAGAGTCTCAACCTGCGTTAGGCGATCGCTGGCTACC
This sequence comes from Neosynechococcus sphagnicola sy1, assembly GCF_000775285.1. Taxonomy (NCBI): domain Bacteria; kingdom Bacillati; phylum Cyanobacteriota; class Cyanophyceae; order Neosynechococcales; family Neosynechococcaceae; genus Neosynechococcus; species Neosynechococcus sphagnicola. The sequence continues at coordinate 168,104 of NZ_JJML01000017.1, forward strand.
TGTTCACTGGCGGCCAGTTGTTGCGCTAAATGATGGCGGTGTAGTTCTGACCAAGCTAAGCGATCGCGCTTGAAGGAAAAAATGGCTAGGGCTGGATGGGCTGTCTCTTGAGTGCTGGATAGTTCTAGGGCAAACTGCTGTAGGAGTTGCATAACAGCCTCTGACTCGTCTTGCTCCCCTGCACGACAGAGTATAACTTGCACCTGTTCAAATTGGCTGAGTATCCCCCCTGCTCCGCGCAAAATCGGTAATGCGGGTCGGCAGTCAATCACCAAATCAGCGTAGTGAACTTCGGTATCTTCCAGGAGGAAGGCTAGGGATTGGCCTTGAAGTTTTTGCTCTGACAGTAACCGTATATTTGGACAAAAAGCCTGAGATAAGTTCAGTGGTAACAGCCCATTCTCACGGGAGTTGTTATAGCAATAGAAGGTAGCATCACCCGATACTTCCGTCACTAGCTGGGTTGTAACGTGTACCTGTGGATCATCTTTAAATCGTTCTTTAAGTCTTTCTGAGAGAACGGAATCAGCCTCAAGCACCCACAGTGGTCGTTTTGAATTCCACAGACGTTCAATCTGCCGACCATCCCCAGCACCGACCCAGACAATGCCTTGACTATTAATGCCCTGACTATTTGAGTACTGTTCTGTCATGGCAACCTATTATAGTGCGCTCCGGGTCTAGTGTACGACGTACCTATGGTTGCCTACCCCAGCCTCTGTCAGAGTTATGATATTATCGCTCCAAGTCATCCTTGAAAACATGTCCAAAGTCCTGATCGCGGGTACTCCAGCAAGTATCTGGGAGCGTTACCAGAGTTGGTTCTCTGCCAAAGAAATTGAGATCATTCGGCCCTCTCAGCCCCTGCCTGATGCCCACGCGTTCGTTTGGCATGATTTTCAGAATTTAGACGCGGTGCTGCGGTCAGATTCGGGGACTATTGCCATCCTGGGTTACATTTCACCTTGGATGATGCTGCACCACGGTTTAGTCACAGGTCAACCTGGAGAACAGTTACTGGCAGAGTGGCAAGCTGGCACTAAAGCAATGCTCCAGCTCAAATATGCTTACCCCCAAGCGTGTTTTCTGGTGAATTTAGACTACCTGGATGTTCAGGCTTGGCCGCACCTCTGGCAGAGGCTGGGCATAGCCTCACCCGCTCCTGGGGTGACAGAGTTCCGACAACCAGTTGATAACAATCTCCAGGACTGGGGTAACCTCTGTGTTCCGCTACTGAGTCCACAGTTACCCGAACTGAATGAACTTTACCTATGTCTTGAGTCCCACGCTGAACTCTTGGGGCGAGAGCCAGATTTTAACTATGAGAACCGCTCTCAATCTCTCCCTGCGGTACCTGAGATTTTAAATGTCTGGTTTAATGTCTCCCAGCGTCTTCAACAACTAGCGCAAACTTCCACAGAACTCACAACTGTTAAAGCACAGATCCTTCAGGCTCAATCTGCAACGGAGGCTCTACAGCTAAATCTAGAACAGCAGAAATCCCTGCTGCAAGATATGCAGGCAGGGGCGGAACTAACGCTGTCACAAACTCAGTCGGAACTAGAGCAGTTCCAAATCCGCGATCAGCAGTTAACCGAAGAGTTAGCACAGACAAAATTTCAAGCGCTTCAGTCTGGCCAAGAACTGAGGCAGTTCCAGAGTCAGCTGTTGCAGGCTCATCTGGAATTGCAGCAGTCTCAAACCCACGAGCAGCATTTAACCGAAGAGTTAGCACGGTCTCAGGATCAATTGCAACAGACCCATGCAGAGTTGCAAATCTCTCAGACCCAGCATCAACAAACTGAGCAGGCGTTAGCACAGACAAAACTTCAAGCTCTTCAGTCTGACCAAGAACTAAAACAATTGCACAGCCAGTTGTTGCAAGCTCACCTGGAATTGCAACAGTCTCAAACCCGCGAGCAGTATTTAACTGAAGAACTAGCACGCTCTCAGACTCAACTCCAACAGACCCATGCAGAGTTGCAAACCTCTCAGACCCAGCATCAACAAACTGAAAAGGCATTAGCRCAGTCAAACATCCAAGCCCTTCAGGCTGGCCAAGAACTAAAACAATTTCGCAGCCAGTCATTACGGGTTCAGGTCGAACTAGAGGAGTCTCAAACCCGAGAGCAGCAGTTAACTGAAAAACTAGCAAACACTCAGGCTCAACTCCAACAGACCCACACTCAGCAACAACTTACTCAAGGACTACTGGAACAATCTCAAATACAGTTGCGCCAAACCCAAACACTGCTGGAGCAATTTCAAAGTCAGTTGCGGCAATCTCAGGGGCAACTAGAGCGCATGCAACTGGCACAGCGTCTTACGAGTCAACCCGATCAGCAACTACCTATTGATTATCAGCTGTTAGTTTGGGATGCCTATAGTGCCTACCATCATGCCAACCTCACGGAAATGACTCAGTGCCTAAAAAAATCTCTGAAACATACACCATTGACCCATTCAGAAACGATTTTAAATTGGCTACAACGATTCGCTGAATTTTCACTGGAAAGGGGGAATCACTTTGATACCTATATCCTGACAAATTCAGCAGAATGGCAACAATTGGTGAAATCGATTACGTCTCCTAAGCGACGAGTTCTATCAAATACGTCGAAGTAATAAACTAATCGGCATAGAGGTTCTCTGCCAAGTGCGGTACACTTCCAGCCCTAAAGCTTTTGCCAGTCAAGAATCGACTGAACTTCACCAGCTTAATAGCCTCTACATTTATTTTTCCAAGCTGATTACCTTGCTGCAAGGGTTTCACGCCTAGTCTCATGCGGTTTGGATGCGCAACAGCTTATCAATGCAGTTTAAATGCGCAACAGCTGGTCAGAATATAGTAATAGTAGTGATATCAATCACCCCAGCCATGCTTCTCAACAATATCTCGAATGATGCCTAACACACCAGGATGCTCCTTGAACAGGTGAAACAGGCGCGACGTTACTTCTGAAGATACGGAAATTTTCTCTTTGCTCATCATCACAATTCCGATCACCTCGCGCGGCAACAGAAGTGGATCGTGGGGATGAAAAAAGCGATCTGGATCTGCCGAAACAATAGCCAGAAACCATTCGGGTGCGTTGAGCAAATAGGCACGCAAGGAGTTTTTGAACATTTGGTCTTGTGCCGATGGCATGGGACAACTATGGCATACAGTCGATGGTGATGAGATGTCCCTGGTCTTGAACAGTTGGCGCGCAGATTGGTAGATATCGCCATTCCAAATTTGCTCGTATCCACCTTCTTTGGAGAAAGACCCGAAGTCTGTTTCGGTATTCCCTACAACGCAGCAAGGCCCAACGTTGCCTTCTGGGTAATACATCCCTCCGAAGTAAAGCCAGTCGCACTTTTGCTGGATGCTGGGAAAATCGAGCTTGCCCTCAGATTCTTGTTGTCCTAACAAGCGTCTGCGCAACAACGTGTCGGTTCTGGCTTTGCTTTTGACCAGGTACGAACCGTAGGTAGCAAATGGAACTTTTTCAAGTGTGTTCCGGCGAACGCTGCCGGGTGGAGGATCTGGCGGTGCATTTCCAGGAAAAAATTCGACCAGATCAACGCCTATTTCTTCGGCTTTTCTCAAGACTTCAGGCATTTCGTGCTGGTTGTGTTCGAACACCAGAAAGCGCCACTCAATGATTGGAAACTCCCGGTTCCGCTGTTTCTTGATCTCTACGAGTGTTCTTAGGTTGTCCAAGACCAAGTTAAAATCTCCTCCTACCCGATACTTTTTGTAGGTGGTTTCACACGTTCCATCAATTGAGGCCACAACAACATTCAAGCCAGAATCTACCAACGCTTCAAGCCTCTTCGTGCCAACAGGTACGCTGAGGTTAGTTGAGATGACGGTGAATACTTCCTTCTCAGAAGCCATGGTCATCAACTCGGGGAGGTGTTTGTTTAGCAAGGGTTCACCGTTGCTGAAGTAAGAACACATGAACAGCTCGAATCCGCAAAAATTCAGGATGTTCTCATTGCCCTCAACCCTGAGAATTCCGGTTGGACGTTCCAATTCGCCTCTGCCAGTGACGCAATATGGACAGCGCAGATTGCAGAAAGTAGTCAGGTCAACGGTGATGTCGAGAGGTTTGCCAGGAACTACGTTCCAGCGTTCTCGGCGACTGATCAGCACTCCTAGGAGGTTGGCGTATTTTCTGAACTCCAAGTCCTGATTACGAATGGCTGGTAGAACATTAGCGATAGATAGGCTCACCATGTTGGTAGTCCCCCTAGGGGAAATTATCATCCATTCTAATTATGAGAATATTTTTCGTTCTTTGCCCTGTGATAGAAATTTAGACATTCATTCTTCCGTTGAATAGGTGTTTAATCCAACTGTCATCAAGTTAGGTTTCACAGATGCAAAATAGTACTAAAGAACCATAGTGAGAATTGCTGACGGGTTACTAGTTCAATTGGGAAGCGATGAAACAGCTGCTAAAATAACATCGAAAATGTCTACTCCAAATTTCCCAACCATGTCCGGTCGTCAGCGCGCTCCGCGATCTAGTCTCACCACATGAAAACACTGTTCCTACATATCGGAACTCACAAGACCGGCACCACCGCTCTGCAACAGATTCTCTCGTTCAATCGGGAGGCACTGGAAGTAGACGGATGGCTTTACCCCCGCGCAGGATGCCCCGAGTCAAACTTCGGCCATCACGATGCCGCATGGGGTCTGATAAAGGCGAAGAAGAAGCCCTTCGATTTTGCCGGACTCCAGGGTGAGATCCTGAATTCGCGTTGCGAACAGGTCGTGATGAGTAGCGAGGAGTTCGAATTCTGCCGCAACGTGGAAATCGTCCGCGCCGAGTTTGACTACTGCGATGTTTTCATCGTTCTGTACCTGCGACGGCAGGACGATCTGTTGCTGTCAGAGTACAACCAGCATCTTAAGTCAGGAATCTACTTCAAGCCGCTGGCCCAGTTTGCTGAAATGCTTGACCGCCAGGGTCGGCTGGATTACATGGCACTTTGCCAACACTGGGCCACGGCATTTGGCAAGGAACGAATACTTGTAAGGCCGTACCATCCAAACACATCAATCATCGAAGAGTTCTGCAAACTTGTCGGCATCACCACTACCTTGAAAGAGCCGACGCATCGCTTCTCAAATCGATCCCTGGACTCACGACTCACAGGCACGCTCAGGGTGATCAACCAGCTTCGCAGCAACCAGCAAGATGACTATACCTACAAGGAACTTGTGGGCGTTGTCAGTCGCTATGGTGCGCAACTGAAAGACAAGCAGAAGTTCTCCCTCATGGCACCCTCCGAGAGGAAACAATTCATGAGAAAGTATGAGGAATCGAACCGTCAGCTCTTTGACTCGTTTCTAGAGGGTCACGAATTTACCGATCCGCTGATCGAGAATTCTGATGAGATACGAGTGTCAGAAAATCATTTTCCCCCGGATCTCGTCAGAGTCATGCTGAATCATCTCGCCAAGCGCCCACAACTATCCCCGGAAAGTAGAGGCGAAGACGAGGATTGAGCATTACAGTTCTTGTCGAAGAGTACAGAATCGCCATATTTGTATCAAGCCGCTCTCCAGGCTCAGAGGGATAAGTGGTAATTGTTTTTCCAAGCAATGCATTAATAGCGGAAAATCGGTGAGGATTAGACCATATTCTAAATGCGCTGAAAAAATGGTGCCATAGTTCAAAGATTTCCAATGGCGAATATGAAAACAAACCTTGACTTTACCATTGTAGTTTATCAATTTGGAAAGGTTGCTAGTCAATCAATAGTTAGCTCACTCAATGGCTTAGGAAATATTGAATGCTTTCAAAGTCACTTTCTTGGCAAGGAGGATTTCAATAAAATTATCAATTTCATTATTGACCCCAGGAACAATGATTATTTTTCAGAACACAAGGAAGGTCAATTAATAAAAAACCTTAGGCTACTTCGAAGGATAAATACTTATCGTCAGAATTTGTGCGAGGAGGGGAAACTCATTTTCATCTCAACTTCACGAGATCCAATTGAATGGTTTCGATCCGTCGTTTCCCAGAATATTGCTGGACATTTTCCCTACTTTAAAGAAATAGCTGCTTCTAATAATTTTACTTTTTCAGATAAAAATGAATTAATAGTCAAGGTTCTTCCCCATATTTTTGATCAAATTTACAATGCTCTCAAATTATTGAAATCTATAGATTCTCCTGATTGGCTATGCATTTCTAAAGAATACAAGCAAATTGGAATTGCAGACAAAAAGGAGTTACGTCATTTCTTGCAGTTCTTCAAAACGTTTGTAAGTCCCCACAATTGGTTTAGAAATCACTTCGAGCAGTTTTTGGGCTTTAGCATCTCTGATATGAGAGAAATCGGTAGTCATGTCTATAAGAAAGAGAGTGGTTGGTGCGACACCTATCTATTTCGATATGAGGATTTAAACGTATCTTTTCCATTGATATTAAACTCGATTGGCATCGATAGTAATATACAGCTTAAGACTATAAATGTTTCTGAAAAGAAGCAATTCTCGGAGCCTATCAAACAAACTTTTTCAGATTCACCCATATTAGCTGAAATTCGAGCAACTGCTAAATCTTCGTATACTGATTTTTTTGGATATTGAGATGATTTTTTGAGTTATTTTTAGGGATTTTCTTAAAATAAAGACTATAATATCTGCAATTAATTCCCCGTGTCTATGTGTATTTATTTCTACAAAACAAACAGCTCTTCTGGGTTTGAGATGATAAGCAAGCCTAATGACTTTCTCCATAAGGCTTTCAAGCTTTATTCATGAATTAACCCGTATCTAATGATACATTTTCATCAAGATCCCACAAGAGCCAAACAAACTAGTCAAGATAAAAGATGCAAATAAAAAAGGGTCAGAGCTTGCCTCACAAAATCACCTTAGAAAAATACCTCAACACTGCCGATGAGATGCTATCCCAGGGAAAACTTGAGCAGGCAGCAGTAGCTTATCAGCAGGTAATTCAGTTAGACCCTAATTCAGCGCAAGCACATCACAATTTAGGGAACATTCAGACATTGTTGGAAGAGTGGCACAAAGCCCAGCAATGTTATTCTAGTGCAATTGAAATTGACCCGGATAACTTCTGGTTGTATTTTAATTTAGGCCATGTACTGCGGCAGCAACAAAAATGGACAGCGGCACTAGCAGCCTATAAGAAAGCTGTGATCCTTGACTCACAGAACGCTTGGGCAGTTTACTATCTGGGTGATGTTCTACGTCACTTAGAACAATGGGAATTAGCAGTTAACTCATATGAGCAGGCATTACAGCTTGACAATGATCAGTTCAGTTTTTTTTATTCTCTGGGGGAGTCTCTGCTGATCATAGATCGGTGTGAAGAAGCTGCTAATGCCTTCAGTCAAGCAATCAATCTCAAGCCAGACTTCGAATGGAGCTTTGCCAATTTATCCAAAGCATTTACTAAATTGGAACAGTTGGGACCAGCAGAGTTGAATGCTTACAAAAAAGCACTTGCTTTGACATCTCAATACTCAAAGCAGAAACCATTTATCAACAATGAAATACAGTTGAAATTAGAAAAACTTAAACAACTGCCAGACCAAAATAATCATTTATTTGATGGTGGAATCGCGTATATTTCAGGAAACTTTATTGTGGGGTGGATTATTACTAGCAACTCACACTCAGAATTCTGTGATGTTCGACTAAGAATCGAGACTGAAATTATTAGTTCTGCTAGCGCTAATTTATCAAGAAAAGAAATCCCAGAAATTCCTGAAGATAGAAATGACCGTTGCTGGTTCAAATTACAAATACCTGATTCATATTTAACCGGTCAAGAATATGTGTTTGAAGTTCTTACTCCAGATGAGAAAATATTGGATCAGCCAATTCAATACAAGTTTTTTCTTAAGGGAAATCTCGATATTATTCAAAGGCACCATATCGCTGGTTGGGTATTAGATCCACAAAGTAATCACTCAGTTGAAATAGATATATATATTGACAATAATAGATATATTTCGATCCCTGCAAATCTCAAACGATTGGATGTCACTGAGGCATTTGGATGTGGCTTTGACCTTTCAACTCCAATTGCTAATCACAGTTTCCAAAGTGTTCTCATTACATTAAAAGATTCAAATATACCTATACTTGATACGCCGAAATTTTTATTTTCCCCTGTAGGTGCGATTAGCACCCTATACAAGTTGGGAAATACTGTCCGAGCAGGTTCTGGTGATTTTTTACAGATTGAAAAGAACTGGATACTAAATCATTTGTTTCCCGATCTGATTACAAGTTTTAGAAACTCTGTTAGGGATGGAGGAGAATCAATTTTAACTTTCCACCCTAACCAAGACATTCACAGCAAACTTCTAAGTGCCAGCAAATCTCCTGTTGTAGATGTCATTATCCCAATTTATAAAAACTATGTAATTACCAAGATTTGTATTGAAAGTGTCTTGAATTCAAAGAATGAAACACCTCTTAATTTGGTTGCCATCAATGATGAAAGTCCAGACCCGGAAATTTGGCTATATCTTGAAGATCTAGCCAATCAAGGCAAGATACAACTACTCATCAATCACTCTAACAAAGGCTTTGTTCATAGTGTAAATCGTGGCATGAGTCTGAGCAATGATAGAGATGTTGTGCTCTTAAACTCAGATGCCATTGTTGTTGACTATTGGTTAGATAGACTAAGGAAAGCTGCCTATTCCTCATCTAATATTGCCTCTGCGACTCCCATAAGCAATCATGCTTCTATCTTTAGTTATCCAAGAATGGCGGAAGAGGTAGAGCAGATGCCGGAAGAGATTGATGCGCAAGAAATTGATAATATTTGCACGTTGGTGAATAAAGATTTTCTTGTAGATGTCCCTACGAATCATGGATTTTGCTGCTTTTTGCGTAGAGAAACACTCACTCAAGTAGGATTATTTGATGAGCAGAAATGGGAGAAGGGTTACGGTGAAGAAGTTGATTGGTCTCAACGATCATTACGACTAGGATGGCGACATGTAGCTGTTCCAGGTATTTTTATCCATCATGTTGGCAGTCAATCTTTTTCTGAAAATAAACTGCAAGCTATCAGTAATGCGTTAACTAAAATTGCTTCTGAGTATCCTGAATTTGATGCTATTGTTCATGACTTTATCAAAGCAGATCCACTAGCTAAGTATCGTCGTAAAATTGATATTGAGAGGTTAAAAAGAACTGCTCAATATTACATCCTATTCATAGCTCATGATCTTGGGGGTGGAACGTATCGTCATATTTCGGATATGAGTGAGCAATTACAAACAGAAGGATATCCTGTTGTCTGTTTAGCTCCTGAAAAAGACGGATGGATCAAATTAATAACGCTTGGTGGCATTGATATTCATTCTCGGTACTGGATCGCGGATCCAGTGGAGTTACAAACTCTGTTAAACGACCTAGCTTTAATTAATGTCTTCCATATTCATGTCCATAGTACGATTGGTTTTGGTGATGAAGAAATTGTATGGAAGATTATTTCTGAGGCTAAGATTCCCTATGATATAACTGTTCATGACTATCAATCTATTTGTCCAAGAGTAAATTTAGCGGTTGATGGGAAATATTGTGGAGAGCCTGTTGAAAGTGCTTGCAACATATGTATCCTGCAAAATGGCACTTATAATGATGAAGGAATTAAAAATCTTAGTGCAAAGCTCAAAACTATAGCTCAATGGCGAAGTTATTACTTATCAAAAATGAACCTAGCAAGAAAAATCTTTGTACCCAGCCATGACACAAAGGCTAGGCTATTGAAGTATTTCCCGTCATTGGAAATTGATGTTAGGCCGCACCTAGAGAAATTTCGGGATTTGACCCTGAAGTCCCTTCTTTCTGCTGACCCTGAAGTCCCTTATCGAATTGCGATAATTGGAGCAATTTCCGAGATTAAGGGCCATTACTTTTTACGTGATTGTGCTAAGTATGCTTTAAAATATAACTATCCATTAGAATTTATTGTCTTTGGTCATACCAAAGACGACAGTGAATTTGAGTATCTATCGAATGTTCATATTTTAGGGAAGTATGCTAATTTTAATGAGTTAAAGCTAGCTGTAGAAGCCAACCCATGTAATATTGCTGCTTTTTTTAGTACATGGCCAGAAACATATTCATATACTCTAAGTGAAGCTTTATCTCTTGGTTTTATACCAGTTTCTTTGAATATTGGTGCTATATCTGAACGAGTTCAGGAAATTGAAGGATCTATTTTAATTGATATTGATGAGGCTCTGGATCAAGTTATTAATAAATTAATTCAAGCTGCACAGTTTAGTCAGAGACATCAAGTTTCCTATACTTTTGGAAATTCACATTATTACCCTAGTTTGTTCTCTGACTATTATGAGTTTAAAAAACCAGTGAGTGGTCTTTAATGCTCCAATAAATCCAGAACGTTTATGAATCGCGCCATTCGGCGGGAACTCTTCCAAATTTATCCTCTACAAAATCAATAAGATATGCATACTTGGTCTTAAGGTGCTTGCGCACAGTATTCGGTAGGTCCGCAGATATACTGACATTGAGCCTTTTCCCAGCTTTCGGAAAATAGACCGGATCAAATTCGATCTGTAGAAAGTTGCAAACGTTTTTTAACACGGATAATCCGTCTCTAGCTATATCCTCATAAAATAGATAAAGAATCTGTTCCTTTGGGAAAAAATGCTCGAGACGTTCAATAGTCTTATCGTATGTAGTTCTATTAACTACTGGTAATGAGTCTGCAAATTTTATAGCCCGTTTTGGCTCAAGCATTCCTTTGTCTGACTTTTTGGTCGCCCGAAAGCGAATTTGTGACCATACCCGCCCGACCGGATCTCGCATAATGAAGATTATTTTCGCTTGGGGTGCAATACGCGCTATGTGTGCGAAACCTTCATCCGGGAGCATGGAATATTCTGGTGTTACTTCTCCAAATGCCTTAGCGCCGTTAGCGATCTCAAATAATGAAACATACCATGGATCTCCAATTTCCGCTGGATTTCCATACTTCTTGCGCCATAGGCGTTCAACATCTGGCATCGACACCGTTGAGTCCGCCCTCCGTTTAGCATTTCCAATCAATTTCTGCAAAAAATTTCTATTCGCTTCTATGTGTATGCCGTCGAAGTAGTGGAGTTCCTTAATGTAAGGTACCCATACGTCTCGATGAGAGTCCAAATTATCGTGAAGCCAACGTGTTCCTGCTTTTTGAGCTCCAATACAAGTGAAGAAATTTCCTGATATTAATGCTTCTGTAGAAACTTTTTCCAAAAAGGCATTTAGATAAATTTCACCGAATTTTTCATTCATGTGTACTAGATCTGAGTTTGGATGCTCGATGTTTTTCCTGCTCACATTAATTTCGAGCCTTGTTGAACCTTTTGAGTATTCTATTCTAGTATTCCAGCCATTCTCGATCGTTATTTCAGGCTGGGGAAGGAAGTAAAGATTACTTATATTAGGTATTGTTGAAGTCATTCCAAGTACCCGATTGTAGCTGATAGACTTTGACTCGGAGCAGACTGTTGACTCACTTGCTTTGAGGGGGTGGTGGCCTATGTAAATCTGTCTCGAAGACAGTTGGCGAACCATGGCAGCCACTTGATAATTCAGGGACTGAAGATAGTTATCTCGGCAAGCTTGGATCAATACCGCATCTGAGAAACGTTCGTCTAATTTTAATACCCTAAAATAAAGCCCATATATCAAAAACAAATCAAAGTCTTTAGGGTTAACTTTTGTCTTCCCTCCCGAAGTATAGTGCAGTATTTTTTCAAGTCCTTTGTTAGTTGGGACAAGCTCTTGATTCCGGATAGAAAGGCCGCTCAAATCATTTTTTGGGGCTGCAAAAAACGTAATCTCTATATTTGGATATTTCCTTTGTAGTTCATCCCAAGCATTCTTAAGACTTCCTACATGGCTATTGCCTAAAACACATATCTTCATATTTAAAGCCAATTAATTACTTACCAAAAGCGCTTAAGATTTCCTCCTCGCATACCACGTCGTATGCACTTTCGTGAGCAGCATTCAACTGCCTTATATGTAAATCACTACTTTTATGTGATTTTTCTGGGGATCGCTCAATAGGATATTTCATGTTTAAGCAGTTAAAGAAACAATTCATGACATGATCGATGCCGACAGGATTGACGCTTCGTTGATTGGATTCAAAGAATGTACCCCGGAAAGGTGTAGCGTTAATGATCTCATAGGCAGGAAAGTAGTCCACCGAGCTAGACTGGTCAGCTAATTGACCCGCAACAGACCTCAAAATTGCCTTTGATTCCATCGTCGCTACAAGTACGTGATTCCCAGACATAGTCGCTGTCAATGGAACTGGCGAAACCGTTAGAAGGAACTTGATATTCGGATTCAGCTCCTTTATTTTTTTGATTGTTTCTTGAAGTACCTTCCGTATTAACGGGTATTTTTGATTAACGAATTTGTGGGTATTTTTGTCAAATGTACCGGCTGCTGTCCCAGGGCACATCGGGTATTCATAGCTGGCTTGCTGGTGAATCCAGGTTTCAGTGAGGCCAAGGGTGAAGACGAAGAGGTTTGCAGTTGTGAGAGCTTCATTAAAGGATTCTAAAGTGCGTTCACGGGAATGTAAAAGCTCGTTCTTTGAAGCAAATCCATTCGGTTCAATGTTGGGTCGGAAGGGATCGAAAAATCTTTCATCTTTCTCCCAAATTTCATCAGGCACACTTGCCTCTTTGGTCGCCCAATCCACCCATTGTTTAAGCAGAGAAGCGGTATAAATGTTGCCGGTTCGGCATGAGAAGATACCATAATTATATTTCTTCGCATTTTCTGCACTAAGACCAGCAGGTGCTAGCTCCGTGTTCAGCCAATTGAAGCCACGTAACTCTAGTGCTCGACCGATATGTTGAGCAAAACAAGAACCGAAAGTAACTATTTTTTGGCGCGGTGTTATGGGAAATTTTGGATCCCACAATCCATCAATATCAAACATATTCTTTTTTGCGATCGCCGAAGACCAAAAAAATTTTTCCTCAAGGTTCTTATAGGGATGCATTGCTGTTTCAAAATGAATGGGCTTGTAAATGATCAAAAACCGAAGCTTCTACTATGTAGACATTTGAGATTTCATTAATTCATGTATGGACTCATTAAGCTTGCGATGTTTTTTTTGGATCAGAACCTGATTCGAAAAATAAGAAATAATGATATTAATCGGCTCTAGTTTCATCACAATTTGGCAAAAAATGGCACCATCCAACTGATGTTGTCGGAACAGCACACTCCCCAATTTCAGGTATGGTTCTGTATCATTGGGTTAAATTTTCAGCGCTTTATGATAATTTTGCAAGTCATCTGGATTTTCCAAGATTGCCTGATTGAAGTAATCAGAGCATTCCGCAGGTCAGATTGAGCACGATTATACAGCGCATTGCCGAGTTTTTGGTGCAAATATGCCATATCTACAGCCAACACTTGGGCATGACAGTAACAGGCGAATCGGTTGGCCAGACAATAGGGTAATCTAGATGGCTTCCGCTTGTTTTTGGAGCGTATATTCTTGCTCCAATTAGACTCAGAGCTATCCAGGTTTGCGGACACTGAAGCAATGGGGAAGGGCAGATGATCCAGCAATTCCCTTTAAATCATGGGTGTCTTCTGAAGATTACTGCAAATGAACTCTCTTAGAACCAGAAAATTACCTAGCCCAAATAGGCTCGCTTCACTTGTTCATTCGTTAACAATTCGGTCGCAGGCCCCTCCAAGGTGATGCATCCCGCCTCTAAAACATACCCGCGATCGGCAGCTTGCAGTGCCAGAGTGGCATTTTGCTCCACCAGCAAAATGGTGACGCCAGCGGTGTGGAGGGATTGGATAATGGCAAAAATCTCTAAAACAATGGTCGGGGCTAAGCCCAGACTGGGTTCATCTAAGAGCAAAAGTTGGGGGCGACTCATCAACGCCCGGGCGATCGCCAGCATCTGCTGCTCACCACCGCTCAGAGTTCCCGCGAGTTGATGACGACGTTCTGCCAACCGGGGAAAGGTCTGGAATTGGTAATCGATGTCGGCGCGAATATCAGCGCCATGGTCGCGGGTGTATGCGCCTAGCTCCAGATTATCGAGAACCGTTTGATGAGCCAGCACCCGGCGACCCTCTGGACTTTGGGCAATGCCCAGCTTCACCACCTGATCAGGCCGATAGGCCGTAATCTTTCGCCCTTGAAAGTAAATCTGCCCACTGCGAGGGGGGATCAACCGAGAAATGGCCCGGAGGGTGGTACTTTTGCCCGCACCATTGGCCCCAATCAGGGTGACGACCTCACCGCCATACACCTCCAGATCAATCCCTCGGAGGGCCTCAATGCCTCCATAGTTGACGCAGAGTTGTTGGATTTGCAGTAGCGGTGCCTTGGCAGGTGGTTTGAGTTCTGAGTAGCTCATGCCTCTCCTCCCAGATAGGCTTCGATCACGGCGGGATCATTGCGGACGGTGGCGGGATTTCCCAAGGCAATTAATTCCCCAAAATTCAAGACTGCAATGCGATCGCACAATTCCATCACCAAGGGTACATGATGTTCAATCAGCAGTACCGTCAGCTGGAACTGTTGCCGCAGATCCCGAATTAATTCGCACAACACCTGCTTTTCACTGGGATTCATGCCAGCAGCCGGTTCATCCAACAGCAGCACTTGGGGCTTCAAGGCCAAGGCTCGGGCTATCTCTAATCGCCGCTGATCGCCATAGGACAGTGTTTTGGCGGGTTCCGCTGCTCGATGGTACAGCCCCATGAGATCCAGTAAGGCCAGGGATTCTTCCAGGGTCTGTCGTTCTTCTTGGGGAGCGGGGGGTCAATCCTAGCAGCCCCACCAAGAGTGGGCTATGGGCATGGGTATGGCAGGCAATCTGGACATTTTCCAGCACCGAGAGATTACCAAACAAGCGGATATTTTGAAAGGTACGGGCAATCCCCTTGGCTGCAACTCGGTCGGGGGGGGAGTTTTGTGATCACCTGACCGCGATAGAGCAACTGACCACTGGAGGGAGGAATCAGTCCGGTGATCAAATTAAATAAGGTGGTTTTTCCAGCCCCATTGGGGCCAATCAACCCAAAGATCTCGTGCTCTTGAATACTGAAGGAAACTTGATTGACGGCCACCAGTCCCCCAAAACGGCAAGTCAATGCCTGCACTGCCAGAATCGTTGAGTCGGTTCCTAAGGCAGTGGTGGCGATGCTAGGGGAAGGGTTCATGGGAAACTTTGTATTTTGTATACTATTTGTATGTTCACTGAATGGTTCCATGTCCGATCCCATCCCTACGGTTCAGTTTTTTGAAGGCATTCCTGAGCACATCAGTAATGTCAGCCTGCGTCGGGATAAGAATTCTGGTATGCGAGTCGTGGTCATGACCTTTGAAGATTTGCAGTCCTTGACCCGGTTCAATAGTTTTACCAAAAAATTCTCCCAAGCTCTGATCCTCGCCGATGCCGAAGGGCAAATGGAGCTTCAACCTGCCAGCGTCAAATTCATCTTCGGGGGCGACGATGGTGACGACTTGCAGCGGATGGAATGCAAGCTAGAAATCGACCAGGATCAGCACTGGGATCGCTTTATGCGCTTCATGCACCGCTACGCTGAAGCCAATGGCATGGCCTATGGTGAGCCTGAAGATCAAGGAGAGGGTGTCAAACCTAGGCACTGATTAAGCGCGCTCAAAATATCTAGCCCGCTCCCAACTGGTCACGACCTCATCAAACTTCCGTTGTTCGGTGCGGAAGAAGTGGAGGTAGTGGTCAATCACCTCATCCCCCAAGGTTTGGCGTGCCCAAGTGCTCGTTTCTAATGCCTGAATCGACTCATGGAGACTCGCTGGCACCTGGGGCAGATCCCGAGCCGCGTAGACATCGCCTTCAAACATCGGGGGCGGTTCAATTTGATTTTGAATCCCATCCAGTCCAGCCGCCAGGGTCACCGCAAAGGCCAGATAGGGATTGGCATCCGCCCCTGGACAACGGCACTCTAAGCGCAGGGAGGCTCCATGCCCTAAGATGCGGAACCCAGCGGTGCGATTGTCATAGGCCCAGGCAATTCCGGTGGGGGCAAAAGAACCTGCAACATAGCGCTTATAGGAGGTGGGATAGGGGGCATAAAAGGCAAACAGCTCCCGAATGTGAGTCATCCAGCCCCCTAAGAACCACCGGAACAGCGGCGAGCTATGCACGGGGCCAAAGGCCTCGTCCCCTGGAAACAGGGGGTTGCCCGCCTGATCCCAGACACTAGCATGGAGGTGCATACTAGATCCTGCAAAGCGTTCATCCCATTTCGCCATAAAGGTAATGGATTTATCGTTTTGCCAGGCAATTTCCTTCGCCAAATGTTTGTAGAGAACGTGGCGATCGCACATTTCTAAGAAATCGGTATAGCGGAGATTAATCTCCTGTTGTCCCGGTCCCCATTCTCCCTTTGAGAACTCCACGGGAATGCCCGATCGCTCTAAATGCTTGCGAATGGCACCGATGATCAATTCTTCCTTTGTTCCCTGGAAGATATGGTAGTCCTCAATGTAATCCCCAATGGGCTGGAGGTCATGGTAGTTCTTGCGCTTGGCCTCGGCGTAGGAATCTGCAAACACATAGAGTTCTAATTCGGAAGCTCCCATGAGTTGATAGCCCAGCGCCTTGGCCCGTTCGAGCTGTTGTTTCAACAGACTGCGAGGCGCGATCGCCACCGGAATATCTTCTTCCTCATTAAAAACCATCACACAGTACAATGGCAGTTTTCTCTAACCAGGAGGCAATTCGCAACGTACTCAGATCGGGAATCATCCGAAAATCACCATAGCCCTTAGCCCAACTGGTAAAGGCATAGCCCGGAACCGGATCCATTTCCATGTCGCAGGCTAACAGGTAGTCGCAGGCATGAACCGCATGGGCCAACACATCGTTAATAAAGTAGTCACCCGTGATCCGCTTACCTAGCAGCCGTCCATAGAGATCAGGGAAAACAGTCAACACCGTTTCAATTTCCTCATCCCTAACCATTTGGGTTAGGGTTTTGACATCCAGCATCCCTCGGATCTTGGCGTTCCCCATGCAGGCTCCTTCACTGTTCAGAACAGAAAATAATCCACATAAAAGTGTGGATCTGATAGAAGGCTATCAGATCCACTTTAAAGTCACTCAAAATTAATTTCCAAATCAGTGAACAGGAACCCCTTTGCTGGTCAGAGCTGAAGTCTACTTATCCCTCCTTTCTAGGGAATATCGATTCAGGGACCTTTGTCGTTAGGGGAGATCCGCTATCTACTACTCATAGATGCCTGAACCCCAACCCTTAATTCACCAGCGAAATTGCTAGTAAGCAACCTGTGGATCTGAGGAGAATCTCGTATAAACCCTCAGTTAATCTGTAGCACCAGAAATTTTACGAACCTGACAAGCATTGGGGTGGCCAGGGAAGGAGACACAATCCCAGAAGCCTTAAGATTGGGGAAGTTTTTACTGTCTTCCTTGTGTCTATAACTTAGACTATCATGCAGCCCACGAGCCTTAACCAGAGTTTAATAGAAGTTTATTTCTAAAGAAGTAAGGAAACAAACGCTTAGGAAACTGTGATGTAGCGATCCAAGAACCTGGCTCTGAAGGGGTGCAAGCAGGCTTCAAGACAACGATTTCAGCCCTTGGGTAACCCAATATCCAAATATTCCCATGGTCGTTCCATCTGGCTACCCTGGTTGCTTCTGTTGATCTCTACTTAGTAACAGTCACTTGAAAAGATAGGGTGAATGGTTTAAAGCTGACACCTGACTTTGCCGTTCCTGTCAGCTCTAGTTCATAGATCCCTGCCTTGGGGAAGGTAATGAGGGTGCCAGGAATGCCTTGGTACTGTCCAATGTTCAAAGCCCTCAGCAGCGGTTGCATCAAGGGGGGAGTTTTTCCTTCTACGTGGGGAATCGGATAGACTGCCAACTGACAGTTGCATTGTGAGAGCGGAATCACTTGTCCACCCCGGCGGGTCAAAGCAAACCAGGCTTTGGCAGGTACGCCTGCCTGGGGTTGATCATTCGGCTCAATATGAAAAGTCGCCGCCACCTCTCCAGCAACCTCAACCTCGTGAGCCCAGACCGGGGGAACAACCAGCAGAGACAATAGCAAACTGCCAAAAAACTTACTTCGACGGGTAAATCGGGGCATAAAATCGCTCCAAGGAAAACAGTGACCAAACCCAGCGCCAGCGAAGGAGGAGAACCCCAAGGGTCATCACCGACAGACCCAAAACTGCCAGCCAATGAAGCCATGAGTGCTCCCAGGCACCCAGATAGTGAGAACCCAGACCAATCGAATGAATCACAGCGAAGAGGAGCACCGGGATATTCAATAAATGAATCCGTCGCCAGTAGGAACCCAAGGTGTGCATCATCCCATCAAAGCTGGTGCAGGCTGCAGGCAACATCAACCCAAGGGCTGCCACCCCTAGCCAAAGTGCCCCCTGTTGTTCCGGTAGCATAAAGGCGATCGCATCCAGGTGCCAGTTCAGGGTATGTTGCACCATGTGCAGGGTATGGGCGATCGCCAGGAGGCAGGCGCTGACTCCCAAAAACCCGTCGGTAGCGCAGGGGAGCCGCCCAGAGGCGACTGATGGGCCGGGCAGCTAAGGTCAGCATCAAGCAAAATAGGGACGCATGACCTGTGAAATCCGTCATGGTGTTGCCCGTTCGCAGGAGGGTTAACCCACCAATCAGCAGCATCACCCAACCGCCGATGCGAAACAATTGGCTGCGACGATCCGCACTGATCACCGATGCCGATAGTCCCACCCCCACCATGGCAGGTAACGTTCCCAATCCAAAAGCCAACATCGTGGCAGCACCTCGGAGTGGATCACCAGTGGCAGCGGCTTTAATCTGAGCTGCGTACAAAAAACCACAGGGAATCAGCCCCCAAGTGATGCCTACCAGCACAGGGGTTAACCAGAATGCTTGGGAGGAGAGCTGCAGCATAGCAGCACTGAGTTGTTGGTGTAGTCTTCCTTGGGTGAAGGGGTGGAAGAGAGGGGTCGGAGGGAGAAGCTGGGGATTGATTTGAGCCAGTCCCATCCAGATCAGCAGCGTCCCTGTGAAGATAGCCAGTCCTTGGCGCAACCCACTCTCAATCCCAGCCAATTGTCCCCCGGCCACAAGGACAGACCCCAGGGCACCAATCCCCATCCCCACGAGAACGTAGCTTATCACCCGCCCGAGGTTCAACAACCCGTGAAAACAGAACTGTTGCCATAGGGTGGGAGGGGAGGCCGATTGTTGGGAAAGGGAGAAGGCCACCGTCAGCGGGCCACACATGCCAACACAGTGCCCGAAACTCCCTAGAAATCCCAGCGCCATGATCAGCAGGAAGTCCAACATGGTGATTTATTGACGGGTGGTTGGAACCTGGATAATAACAGTGGTTTCAATGGGTTGATGATGGTGAACAAGGGTCTCATGCCCATTGGCATTGAGTGTGACTTTAATCTGATGCTGACCTGGCTCTAAACTGGGGAGATAAAACCAGGAGCCATAGATGCGAGTAATTTTCTTGCCATCGATGTAAAGATGAACGTGTCCCTCGGTGGGGATACTGGCAGCATTGACCCGCTCTGGCGCAAAGCGAAAGTTTGTAACCTTGACTTCCAAATTCCAGCCCCTGATGGCATCGGGATGCACTATCAACTGCACAGTTGGGACGGGCTGACCTGGGGGAATCTCCAGTTGTTGGTGAGCGTGGGTTCCATCACTGTCTAGGCTCATTCCAGAGGACTCGTGGGCAAACAGCACCCCAGCAGGTGCATCTGCAGTATGGGCGATCCCTGCTCCAGTACCCACGAGGGTCATCAAGAGGAAGCTGACCGAGGGTAGCCAATCCCTTGTAGAGCGGCAGATTGGGGTTTTTATTCCCAAGAAATACAGGGGGAATCCTGGCTGATTCTTGATCAAAATATTGCTAAGGCAGGGAACTTTGAAGAATTCTCTTCATTCTGATTTGAGTCGCTGGCGTCGTCAAAAGACAGGTTGTCAAACCCATGGACTAGGCAGAGGGTTGGCCTGATACTTTGAGATACCCTAATAAAGAGACTCAGTCTGGTCGAGATACATATTGTATGGTTCCCCTTCCCAACCACCGCCCGCAACAACTCTCCCTCGGCCCCCTAGAGACAGAGATATTGAAAATTGTCTGGGATCTCGGTTCTGCAACGGTTAAAGATGTCCACGAGCTCATTTTGGCTGATCCCAACCGCGAGCTTGCCTATGCCTCGGTGACCACAGTGCTGAATCGTCTGACCAAGAAAGGTTGGCTGACTTGCAATAAGCAGGATCGAAGTTTCACCTGGCAACCCCTGGTATCTGAACAGCAAGCTAGGGCACTCCATGCCTATGTACAGTTGAACCAGTTTTTGGCGGTGGGCAATCCGGATGTGGTAGCCGCTTTCGCCGATAGCCTGGATCAAGCCAGTGTGGAACAACTGGAGGCGATCGCCCAAAAACTCCAAGCTGTCCGCAAAGCCAAGGAGGATGGAACATGCACTTGATGATGTTGCTGGTTGCTTTGGGACTAGCCTGGTCTGTACGTTACCGCTGGGTAGAATCCGGAGGTCACTGGGAAAAACGTTGGCAATGGGGGTTAAGACGGTTGCTATTTCCCCCTCTGATGTTACTCTCAACAGCGATCGCCGTGATGTGGATGGGCCCCCATGGGCAGATGGTCTGGGCGTGGGAGGGTTGGCTCAGTTATGCACTGGCAATCGGCTGGCTCGTCTTTGCTGGGATTTTATGGCTAAAGCATTTCTGGGAGGGCTGGCATATCCTGCAAACCATCCGCACCCACTCCACCACCAATCTCAGGGGAAGCGTAGTGCGCGTCCTAGAAATACCTACTCTCTACTGTGCCCAAGTAGGTTTTTGGCATCCGGAACTGGTGATCAGTCAGGGAATCTTAGATACCTTAGGAGCCGATCATCTAGAGGCGGTACTCGCCCATGAACAGGCTCACCACCATTATCGGGATACGTTCTGGTTCTTCTGGCTGGGGTGGATACGGCAGATGACAGCTTGGCTGCCACAAACTGAATCCATCTGGCAGGAACTCTTGATGCTGCGGGAACTCCGGGCTGATCTTTGGGCATCTCGGCAAACCGATGCCCTGCTCCTCGCCGAAGCATTACTCCTGGTTGTCAATCACCCCCGACCCCGATCCTGGCCGAAAATTTTTCTGCTGCCTTTAGTACGGTCGCTCCCTCCCATCGCCTCACCCAACGCATCGAAGCACTATTAACAGCCGCCGCCGAACCCATACATCCGCCTAGTTGGTGGTCGTGGAACTGGTTGTTGGTGATCTTACTCCCCCTCTGGGCGATCCCCTTGCATACCTGAATTGGTTTGGATGATCCCATGAAGTTACAAGCAAGCAGACTCTACATTGTGGGTACCCCTATCGGCAACCTGGAAGATATGACCTTCCGGGCGGTGCAAGTGTTGCAGCAGGTGGATGCGATCGCCGCTGAAGATACCCGTCATACGGGCAAGCTGCTCCAGCATTTTCACATCACCACCCCCCAGATTAGCTACCACGATCACAATCGCCAGTCCCGCACCCCAGAGCTGCTCCAGCGGTTACAGCAAGGGCAAGCGATCGCCCTGGTCACCGATGCTGGCATGCCCTGTATTTCTGATCCCGGCTATGAACTGGTGAAGGCTTGTGTGGCTGCGGCGATTCCCATCATTCCCATTCCAGGCGTAAGTGCCGTGACTGCGGCCCTGTGCGCCTCTGGACTGCCGACAGAGCCCTTTGTCTTTGAGGGCTTTCTGCCCGCCAAACATCAGGAGCGTTGCACCTATCTGGAACGGCTTCAAAGCGAAGGTCGTACCCTGATTTTCTATGAAGCCCCCCATCGCCTGCGTCAAACCTTGGTGGATTTAGCGGCCATGCTGGGTGATCATCGTAGGATTGTAATTGGGCGAGAACTGACCAAACTCCATGAGGAATTCTGGCGGGGTACCCTGGTAGGGGCGATCGCCCATTATGGCGATCGGGAACCCCAAGGGGAGTTTACCCTGGTCGTCGCCGGGGCTGAGGTTTCCCAGGTAGTGCCCACCCTGGCGGTCTTGAAAGCAGAGCTACAGCACTTATTGGAACAAGGCCTTTCGCGATCGCAGGCCAGCCGCCAACTAGCTCAAACCACCGCCATACCTCGGCGTCAACTCTATCAATTGACCCTAGAAATTCAGGTGCCCCAACCCTAGCCAGCCCATCAAGTTGCGGCTCTATGCGGCTGATGAGCCACTACCCACTCGATCACCTGCTGTCCTAAACAGCGTCCCTCCAGTCGGTCAATTTCTCGAATTCCCGTAGGACTGGTAACATTCACCTCGGTCAGATACCCACCAATGACATCAATCCCCACAAAAATCAGGCCATCCCGACGCAACGTCGGTGCCAGTTGTTGGCAAATTTCCTGCTCCCGGGCTGTAATTCCCACCTGAGCCACGCGCCCCCCAACCGCCATATTGCCGCGAAACTCAGCCCCCGTGGGAATGCGGTTCAAGGCTCCAATGGGTTCTCCATGAAGCAGAATAATCCGTTTGTCTCCCTCCTTCGCTGCGGGTAGATAGGTCTGCACCATAACCGGAATCCGTCCCTGTTGGGTGCTGATTTCGATCAGGGAGTTGAGATTGCGATCGCCGGGTTCCAGAAACAAAATCCCTTCTCCGGCTTTACCCCCCAGGGGTTTCAGCACCGCAGCCCCTTGCTGCTCGACAAACTCCCGGATCACGGGCTTACTTTGGGTGACAATGGTCTCTGGGATGGCATCCCGAAATTGCAGCGCATACATTTTTTCGTTAGCAGCCCGTAGCCCTTGGGGGGCATTGATTACCTGTGTTTGGGTGGGGTCAATATAGTCCAAGAGATAGGTTGCAAACAGATAAGGCACCGTCACGGGCGGGTCTGTGCGCATAAAAACGGCATTCATAGACTCCAGGGGCTGGGGGATCGACTCAGACAGCGAGAACCAAGCGTCACGGGTCACCCACCGCTCACCGACCAGGGTGACCGGAACCAGCTGCACCTGCTCCAGCAGGCCCCATGCCTTACCATCTACGACACTGAGTTGATGAGCCTGGGTAATCCAGACTTCATGCCCTAAGGCTTGGGCGGCCTCCATCAGAGCCACACTGGTGTCATGCCCTGGATCAAGTTGTTGAATCGGATCAATCACAAAAACAAATTTCATCCGTACCTCTGAAAAACTCAGCGAAGTAAGGGATCTAGCTGTCCCTGTCTGTCTAGAGCATAGAGGTCATCGCAGCCGCCAATGTGCTGATCATTGATAAAAATCTGAGGCACTGAACGTCTGCCACTGGCTCGTTTTGCCATCGCAGCACGTCCCGCATTGTCCCCATCAATCCGATATTCGGTAAACTCAACCTTTTTTTTCGACAATAATGCCTTGGCACGCAGACAAAATGGACAAGCTTGCCAGGTGTAGATTTCAATTTTGGGAGGCATAGGCTTTAATGTTAAGCAATATTTATTATTTTAGAATCCAGATCATTCAGTTCGCTGTTTTCAATGGTTGAACGGAACCCAATTGTCACGAATGCTAGTCTTTGCGAAATAGGTTGAGTGGGAATCCACTCACACCAGATTGAGACGTGGTTGAGGAGGAAGGTTTATGTCTGTTGGTTCACGTGCCGCCAAGGGTTCGCCCCATCTGTCGCTTCGTCCTGAGGGGAGTCCCCGCTCCCGTAACGTTCCGATTGCGGCCAGTGGCTCTCGGAATATCCGCTATTCTCAGCGGCAGGCCCTTCCTGGTCTAGCGAGTCCAACCATTGAGATTCTCCCCAATGGGTCGCGGCCCCTTCCCCTAGGATTACGCTTACTAGGTGAGATTCAGCAGGGCAGTACCATGGGGCTACTACTGATCGTCATCGCAGTCTTAGGCGTCTATGGGTGGTCTGTCTACTCCCAGCGACTTTGGAGTCAACAGTTTGAACACTTACAAACCCTACAGCGCCAAGAACGCCAACTCACTGCCGCCAATGAGGCTTTAAAGAACCAGATGGCAGAGATGGCATTACGCCCCAGCGCGGGGTTGATACCTCCCAGTCCCACCAAAACCATTTTCTTGAAGCCCCTACCAACCCGTCCGCTACAGAGGATCGTGCCGGGGAAGGACACCAGCATCGCTTCCACGCCCCCCATGGCTTATTAGTCAAACCTCAAACTCCGGATGTTCGTTGCCCAGCCGTTTTGTCTGCAACTTCTCAACAATGAACTTAAAGTCCAAGCTCCTGATGATTGCCCTGTTGGTAGTGTCTCTGCTGGTCGTTTCTACAATCTGGTATAGGGGAACTGCCCAAGCTCAGCAGTCCTTTGCGTCTACACGGTGGATCGGCAATGGTGCGGTGTCAACCATGAACCCCCGAGATCAAGATGCTCGAACTTGTGATCCAAGCAGCCTGCCCCCAACCTGGAACGCCGAACAATTGGGTCTCGATCTACCCCCCTCAGATGGCTCAATAGCATGGACACAACGGAGCAAATCCCTGGAGAAGCTGGCAACGAGCCTCCAGGGCTACCGGCCGAGAGAAGTTGTACGCATGGCGGATCCGAGCAACTATGGCGATCGCTATCAAACAGACATCTATGGCAAACCAGCAAATCATGAGTACATTGTCGTACTCCACGAAACAGTGTATTCAGCGGAGAGTGCGATCAACTTTTTCCGCACTCCTCATGCCAACGATCTCGATCAGGCAAGCTACCACACCTTAATCGCCCGGGATGGAACGGTGATTTACATTGTTCCCCCGGAAAAACGTGCCTTTGGAGCGGGGAATTCAGTGTTTCAGGGCGCGAGAGGTTCAGAAACCGTAAAGACCGATCCCAAGCTACCACCATCGGTCAATAACTTTGCTTATCACGTCTCCCTAGAAACACCGCCGGATGGCGCTCATAATGGCAGTCGTCATAGTGGGTATACCGAGCTTCAGTATCAATCCCTAGGTTGGCTCCTGTCACGAACGTCGGTACCCGAGTCAAGAATTACGACCCATAAAGCCGTTGATCGCTCGGGTACTCGCCAAGATCCTCGTTCTTTCAATCCGGTCAAGTTCCAAGCAATGCTGCGGGCCTATCCCCGACAGGTGAGAACAGGCACCGGCGACTGCAAACCTGCGGCCTTGGCAAAGCAGTAATCCTCAAAGCAACTCCCTAGGAATCGGGTGGGGCGATTGACAATCGATCTGCCGATAAATTGACAGTAATTGCATTAGCCCGATATGATTAGAGATTGTTGAAAGTTGCAAATCAAAAAACAGCAGTCTCCCTTACCCATGCCCACTATCCAGCAACTCATTCGTAGTGAACGCCAGAAAACGCTTAAGAAAACTAAATCGCCAGCTTTGAAGAGTTGCCCCCAGCGTCGCGGCGTTTGCACGAGGGTTTACACAACCACTCCTAAAAAGCCAAACTCGGCCCTTCGGAAAGTAGCGAGGGTACGTTTGACATCTGGGTTTGAAGTCACCGCTTACATTCCCGGTATCGGCCACAACCTCCAGGAACACTCTGTGGTGATGATTCGTGGAGGTCGGGTCAAGGATCTGCCCGGTGTTCGCTATCATATTATTCGCGGCACGCTGGATACTGCCGGTGTCAAAGATCGCAAGCAGGGGCGTTCTAAGTATGGTGCGAAGCGACCCAAGGCAAAGAAATAATTTCCTGGCTCGCAGGATTCTCTCACTACGCTTTCAGCCTTGATCGCGTCAGTTTTCTGAGAAAAATTTAGAAAACCAGTTCGTGCATTCTCTTTTTGGCTCCATCCAACACTTTGTTCCAATTATCTTGTCACGTCTCTAAAGGCTAACTATGTCTCGTCGTACAGTTATCCAGAAGCGCCCGGTTCCTCCTGACCCTGTCTACAACAGTCGATTGGTCAGCATGATGGTACGTCGTGTCATGCAACGGGGGAAAAAGTCCATCGCATCGCATATTATTTACGATGCGTTTAAGCTGATTTCCGACCGCACCGGTGGCGACCCCCTGGAGGTATTTGAGAAGGCAGTTCGCAATGCGACTCCCCTGGTTGAAGTTAAAGCTCGCCGGGTGGGGGGAGCCACGTACCAGGTGCCCATGGAAGTTCGTTCCGATCGTGGCACTGCCCTGGCACTCAGATGGCTGATTCAGTTTGCACGGCAGCGTTCTGGACGAACGATGTCTTCTCGGCTCGCCAATGAACTCATGGATGCAGCCAACGAGACTGGGAGTGCCATTCGTAAGCGTGAGGAAACACACCGGATGGCAGAGGCCAACAAGGCATTTGCCCACTATCGGTACTAATTTCCGGTGGTCGCTTCCACAAAAAGTATAAAATCTTAACAGATTGGTGATATTGTCTAAGTTTTTGCGGCAGAACCTAGGGAGGTAGCTGTGGCCCGTAGCACCCCGCTTGACAGAGTTCGGAATATTGGTATCGCTGCCCACATTGATGCGGGCAAGACAACAACGACGGAACGGATTTTGTTCTACTCAGGTGTAGTACACAAAATTGGTGAAGTCCATGAAGGAACAGCAACAACTGACTGGATGGAACAAGAGCGGGAGCGGGGGATTACGATCACTGCTGCCGCGATTACGACCAGTTGGAAAGATCATCAGATCAACATTATTGACACCCCCGGCCACGTAGACTTCACAATTGAGGTTGAGCGTTCCATGCGAGTGCTAGACGGTGTGATCGCCGTGTTTTGCTCGGTGGGGGGGGTTCAACCCCAATCGGAAACCGTCTGGCGACAAGCAGATCGGTATAGTGTCCCCCGATTTGTCTTTGTGAACAAGATGGATCGCACGGGTGCTAACTTCTTTAAGGTCTATAGCCAGGTCTGCGATCGCCTGCGGACGAATGCGGTTCCCATCCAAATTCCCATCGGCAGTGAAGACAACTTTAAGGGCATTGTCGATCTTGTGCGGATGCGTGCCTTTATCTACAACAATGATCTAGGCACGGATATTGAAGAGACAGATATCCCTGCGGATGTCCTAGCTCAGGCAGAGGAATTTCGCGCCAAGTTAGTGGAATCCGTTTCTGAAACCGATGATGCCCTGACGGAGAAGTATCTAGAAGGGGAAGAACTCACAGAAGCGGAGATCAAGCTAGCCCTTCGCAAAGGTACTATAGCAGGGAATATTGTGCCGGTTCTGTGTGGTTCAGCCTTCAAAAATAAGGGTGTGCAACTGATGTTGGATGCCGTTATTGACTACCTTCCTGCCCCCATTGATGTACCGCCGATTCAAGGTACCCTGCCAGATGGCACCACGGTGGAACGACGAGCGGATGATGCTGCCCCCCTGTCTGCCCTTGCCTTTAAGGTGATGGCCGATAAGTTTGTGGGACGATTGACCTTCGTTCGAGTCTATTCGGGGGTTTTAAAGAAAGGCAGCTATATCCTGAATTCCTCTAAAGGCAAAAAGGAGCGGGTTTCCAGGCTGATTGTGATGAAGGCGGATGACCGCATTGATGTTGATGAATTACGCGCAGGCGACTTAGGCGCGATTCCAGGTCTATCGGATACCCTTACCGGGGATACCCTCTGTGATGAGAGCGCTCCTGTGATTCTAGAGTCTTTGTTTATTCCGGAGCCGGTGATCTCGGTTGCCGTTGAACCCAAGACCAAGCAGGATATGGAGAAACTCTCCAAAGCGCTCAAAGCCCTCTCGGAAGAAGATCCCACCTTCCGGGTCTGCATCGATCCGGAAACCAATCAAACTGTGATTGCTGGCATGGGTGAACTGCACCTAGAAATTCTGGTCGATCGCATGCTGAGGGAATTCAAGGTGGAAGCCAACGTGGGTGCCCCCCAAGTTGCTTACCGTGAAACCGTCCGCAAAGCCGTCAAACAGGAAGGTAAGTTTATTCGCCAAAGTGGGGGTAAGGGTCAGTACGGTCATGTGGTGATTGAACTATCACCCGGTGAACCCGGTACAGGCTTTGAATTTGTCTCTAAGATTGTGGGTGGTGTTGTACCCAAAGAGTACATTGCCCCTGCTGAACAGGGCATGCGGGAGGCTTGCGAGTCTGGGATCTTAGCTGGGTATCCCGTGATTGATTTGAAGGCGACCTTGGTGGATGGGTCTTACCACGACGTTGACTCTTCGGAAATGGCCTTTAAGATCGCCGGTTCCATGGCGATCAAAGAAGCCGTGATGAAAGCTTCACCTGTTCTCCTTGAACCTATGATGAAAGTTGAGGTTGAAGTTCCTGAGGACTTCCTTGGCAGCATTATGGGCAACCTAATTTCTCGTAGGGGACAGATTGAAGGTCAAGGCTCAGAGCAGAGCATTGCGAAGGTGACAGCAAAAGTTCCGCTCGCCGAGATGTTTGGTTATGCTACAGATATCCGGTCGATGACTCAGGGTCGAGGCATATTCACCATGGAATTTAGTCACTACGATGAGGTGCCACGCAATGTTGCGGAAGCAATCATCGCCAAAAATAAAGGGAACGCATAATCAGGAAGAGGAAGACATAATTCATGGCACGCGCAAAATTCGAACGGACAAAACCCCACGTCAACATTGGTACGATTGGTCACGTTGACCATGGTAAGACGACCCTGACCGCCGCTATCACCATGACGCTGTCAGCACTGGGGCAAGCAGCCGCCAAGAAGTACGATGAGATCGATGCGGCACCTGAGGAAAAAGCTCGGGGGATTACTATCAACACAGCCCATGTCGAGTACGAAACCGAAGATCGTCACTATGCCCACGTGGATTGCCCCGGACATGCTGACTATGTGAAAAACATGATCACCGGGGCGGCTCAGATGGATGGCGGGATTTTAGTTTGCTCCGCCGCAGATGGTCCCATGCCCCAAACTCGTGAACATATCCTCTTGGCAAGACAGGTAGGGGTTCCCAGCTTGGTGGTCTTCTTGAATAAGACGGACATGGTCGATGACGAAGAGCTTTTGGAACTCGTCGAACTCGAGGTTCGGGATCTTCTGAGCAGCTATGGATTCCCTGGAGATGACATTCCAGTGGTCGCGGGATCCGGTCTGTTGGCATTAGAAAAGATGACAGCCAACCCCAAGACGAAGCGGGGCGAAGATCCATGGGTCGATAAGATCTATGACTTGATGGATGCCGTGGATGCCTACATCCCCACCCCTGAACGGGATATTGACAAGCCCTTCTTGATGGCGGTGGAAGATGTGTTTTCGATCACAGGCCGGGGAACCGTTGCTACTGGTCGGATTGAGCGGGGTAAGGTAAAGGTTGGTGACACCGTCGAGCTAGTGGGTATTAAAGATACTCGCAGTACCACGGTGACCGGGATTGAAATGTTCAAGAAGAGCCTGGAAGAAGGGATGGCGGGTGACAATGCTGGCGTCCTGCTCCGGGGGATTCAGAAGGCTGATATTGAACGGGGAATGGTGATTGCCAAGCCCGGTTCGATTACCCCTCACACCACCTTTGAGTCTGAGGTCTACATCCTGAAAAAGGAAGAAGGTGGCCGTCATACCCCATTCTTCCCTGGCTATCGGCCCCAGTTCTATGTGCGCACTACCGATGTGACGGGTACGATCAGTGCCTTCACCACCGATGAAGGGGAAGAAGCTGAGATGGTTATGCCGGGCGATCGCATCAAAATGACGGTTGAGTTGATCAACCCCATTGCCATTGAACAGGGGATGCGTTTTGCCATCCGGGAAGGGGGTCGCACCGTTGGCGCGGGTGTCGTCGCCAAAATCCTCAAGTAACGTCTAATTGTTAGCTGTCGGTCATCGGCTCTCGTAGCTATTGGCTGACAGCTAATATTTTTGTCTGGCTCTTGGAGCAGACTCCAATCTTGGGTGGGACTGATTTTCCGGTGCATGCATCTTGCCTGCAATCAGCATGCTGGATACTAGCAAGATCGGCTAAAGCTTATAGGGCTACCTATTGAAGGTGACCCAAAGACTCCAATCATTGACGTTGCATTGTGGGTAGCACTTCCGAATTCGTGACGCAGTCTGAAAAACGCTACCCCATGGCGCTGAACCTTGACAATTTTACAGAGGCATTTGATTTTCCATGGCAACGATTCAACAGCAGAAAATTCGCATTCGCCTGAAAGCATTTGATCGCCGTCTGCTTGACATGTCCTGCGAAAAAATTGTCGATACGGCCAATCGAACGAACGCGACGGCCATCGGGCCAATTCCGCTCCCAACTCGCCGTCGCATCTATTGTTTGCTCCGCTCACCCCACGTCGATAAAGATTCCCGTGAACATTTTGAAACCCGTACCCACTACCGCATTATTGACATTTATCAGCCCTCCTCTAAAACCATTGATGCGTTAATGAAACTAGACCTACCTTCAGGGGTTGATATTGAAGTCAAGCTTTAGCCTGTGCATTGATTCAGTGGAAAAAGCTACCGAGTTCTGGTTCGAACCACTGGCTAGATAAGATACAGTAGAGACAAAAGCACTGTCTTCACGTCGTCAATAATGACACCCTCTTCCTCAATTGCTGTCCGCGAACTGCCGTTATTTCCTTTGCCAGAGGTTGTGCTGTTTCCGGGCAGACCCCTTCCCCTTCATATTTTTGAATTTCGCTACCGGATTATGATGAACACGATTCTGGGGAGCGATCGCCGCTTTGGTGTCTTGATGTGGGACCCGGTGGAAGGCAAGTCGGCAATGGTTGGTTGCTGTGCTGAGATTGTCCAATTTCAGCGGTTGCCCGATGATCGGATGAAGGTTTTGACTCTCGGGCAGCAGCGGTTCCGGGTTCTCGATTACGTCCGTGAAAAGCCCTATCGCGTCGGATTGGTGGAGTGGATTGAGGATCATCCCCCGGAGAAGGATCTCCATGATCTGGCTGCCAATGTTGAGCAACTCCTACGGGATGTGGTGTGCTTGTCGGCAAAGTTAACCAGTCAAGACATCACTCTGCCCGATCATATTCCTACTCTACCAACCGAGCTTTCCTACTGGGTTGCCAGTAACCTCTATGGGGTGGCGAGTGAACAGCAGTCGATGCTGCAAATGCAGGATACCGCCACTCGCTTGGAGCGGGAAATGGAGATTTTGACCTCTACCCGTAACCATCTGGCCGCTCGTACTGCCCTCAAGGATGCCTTAGATTAACTGGTGTTTCAGCGGGTTGTTGTCGCGATTCACAGACCGCCGCCACCAAAGACATCGCCACCAAGGGAGCTGTCACGGCTCGTAGAACCCGTTTCCCCAGGGAGACAGGTTGAAATTTCTGAGCGATCGCCTGTTTGATCTCTAAATCGGTCCAGCCACCCTCCGGTCCCGTTGCGATGATCAAAGATCGGCCTCTGGCTCCATCCAATGGAGTCTGGGGGGGTGTCAGCATCCAATTCATAGACTGGCGTAAGCAATCAAGCAGATGGGGCGCATTGCCCCGGGCGACGCACAGATAGTGGTGCGTGGGGGAAATCTGCGTCGCCAGAGCCAGGGCAGCGCTGAAGGCAACTGGCGCTAATATTGTCGGTATCACCGCACGTTCAGATTGTTCAGCAGCTTCTTGGGCAATTCGCTGCCAGCGCTCTAGCTTGTGCAGGCTGGGTTTGAGTAATGTGCGCTGACTCAAAAGGGGCTGAATACAGGTAACCCCCATCTCCGTTACCTGCCGGATCACATCTTCAAAGCCAGTGCCTTTGGGAAGAGCAACGAGCAAAGTTGTGACAATAGGCAGCTCGGGTGCCATCTCTACAACTTCAAGAATCTGTGCAGCATCGGCAGCTATCTCGGCAATCCACGCCTGTCCTTGGCCATTAATCGCAATAAACTGATCGCCGACTGATAATCGCAGCACCCGACTTAAATAGTGTTGCTGGTCTGCGGTCAACGTAATCTGGGGGTACTGAATTTGAGATGCTGCGATCGCCAGTCGTTGTAACTGAGGCATTAAATCCGATCCATCAATCGTTGCCTTCGTTGCCTTTAACCTTATCCACCAGGTTTTCGGCATGCTCCTTGATATTGCCGAGGGCATCTCCCACCCGATCGGTGATGTTCTCAGCCACTACAGCCACATCGGTGTTAAGAGTTTGCTTAACTTTTTGGAGGTTCTCTTCACCCACGAGGTCTTCTGCCTTCTCGACCAAGTTTCCTGCCCCTTCTTGCAGATTCTCAACCACATCTCCGGCTTTGTCTTTCAACTGGTTGATCAGATTCCCCGCCGCACCCATTAAGTTTTTGACATCTTCGTTCATGGTAGCTCTCTCTGAATCTCGACAACTGCCCCCCAGTATAGGAAGGAAAAACATTCTGTATCAGAAAACGCAAAGTTTTCTCAAGATTTGTCCTGCAATCTGCCAGACAGATGTTTTGATCGAGACAGTTTCTGCGTTCCAGCTTCTATAAGATATTTAATATAGCGGTTCTCGCCCACGTGAGATACATTCTGGTTTCAGCATCCAGGAGCCCAAATCCAGAAAGGTTTTGTGATTCTGGCTCTTGGGTGCTGAATTCTAACCAAGGAGCCTTAACTCATCCATTTGAGAATTGCTATAAATCAATTTATTTGTAGTTTTTTTTGTATTTCTGTGTGTTTGCGGATGAAGTTCCTGGAGTCGAGCTGCTAAGAATTGAGATCAATCTATAGCAATAATCCCTGCCAACACTGCCACCGCCTATCCAAGAGCATTGCCTGAGAGGAATCCTTCCCTATTAATTTCCTGTTGGCATGGTTTCAGATCACAGTGGATACTGGAAGGTCTTGGTATCATAGTTTAAGTAGTAGCCCCCTTGTCCATTTACCCAATTTCCCCATAAAAACCTGTTGCTGTCGTTACCCCTGAGTGGCTCACCGTCGCCTATCGACTGAAACCAAGTTTAATTTTTGCCCCGCCTTTCAGTTCTTTGCCAGGAAAGCAACCATGTCCACCCCTCAGCACGCTCAAACTGTTCAAAAACTCCTGAGAGCAATCTGGAAGCTGCCTTACACGGTCACCCAACGCTTCATGACCTGGCTGCTCCGTAGTCTAGTTCTCCTCAGTCAACAGTCAAAGCGATCGCTGGCGGGGTTTGTGCTACCAACCGTAATGATCCTGCTACTGATTGTTACTTTGGTAACCAGTACGTTGCTCTTCCGGGCTTTTAACCGTTCTACCCAGGTGATTTCTGAACGCCAAAAACAAGTGATCGTCAACGCGGTGACACCCGCGATCGACCGAGCGAAGGCCAAGCTGGAGTACCTGTTCAATAACGACACCCGTCTACCCAGTGGGGAGCCAGCTGAGGATGCTCTCTTGGGCATCTTACTTAATAATGGCGCTGCTGGGGTGGCAGCATTGACGAACAATCCCTATAACCTTCCTGGCGAAACCCGAAAAGATATTGATGGGGACGGCAATGAAGACACTGCTTGGAGTTTTCCCATCGATTCCAATGCAGATGGGGTCAACGATGCCACCATTGTCTATGGAATCTTTCTCAGAGCCGCCAGCGCGGATGGCACCGTTACCATTAGTGACGATCCCCAGCCCTCTGACACGACAAAAGCTAATAACCTCATGGTTCGCAATGGCCCACGGGGTGCCGTTGGTAACGTTTGCCAAGTTTCTAGTAGTGGCACCCTGACCCAAGCAGGATCGGGCTGGTTCAAGTCCTCCACTGGGATTTCCCGAAAGAACTTTCAAATTTTTGCCGTTGCTGTTCCCACCAGCGCCACGGGGTTTGCCACGCTTCAGTACCAACAGGATCGGGAAATCAAACCAGGCAACACCTACGCCTCCTGGTTCCGTACTGACTTAATGATTCAGCAAACTCCCCCTTTTACCTCTAACGGGCGAGTTCATACCGAAGGTAGTCTATTTCTTTATGAGAATGGTAGTGAATTCCGAAGCTACATGGTCAGTGCCCCGGCGTCTTGTTTCTACCTGCCGGTTGAGAACTCAGATATCACAATTCGGGGCTTGTTAGCTGCGGGTAATGCCGACGATAATACTGCTCAATCAAGTACTGAGGTAAAGTTTGATATTCATCCCGGCACTACGACAGCTCCCCCTGCCGCCAATACGATTAATCTGAACCCCACTACTGGAAGTGCAACCGCATCTCGAGATGCCTTCAATCCGACGGGAGCTGTTAATACCTTTCCTCTACTCACTCAAGACCCCTTGGCTCTCCTGATTAACGACCAGTCTAAGCCTCGGGGGGTCGGATCAGGAAGCACAAGCTATACAGATTATCGGGACACCGTCTACAATTCCGGCAGTACAGAGGCGGGTACGAAGAAAGTGGCGGGAAGGGTACAGGTGTTAACACCCAAGTGCCCCCCCCTATGTGGATGACACCTACCGTGCCGATAATCGCTATGGTCCCAAGCCTAGCTACACCAAAAGTTTGGCCGATGCCAGCGGTGTTTGTACCATTACATCTTCGGGGCAGCCCATCGGCACAACGATTCTGGCAAGTGATACCCTCCCCCAAAGCAAAACCGGGGATGACCTGATTCGTGACGACCCTCCTACCGGAGGAGATCCGGAAGATATTGGTTTAGATGGCTATTGGGAGCGCCGTGCCCGTCGAGAAGGGATGCGGGTCATTGTTGGCCAACGATTGGAACTGGCTCAACCCCTGTCCAACTATAATGTCATCCCCGCAGGCTTTTTGGGAGTCGGTCGAGATAATGAAACCCGGCAGCGGCGGTTCGAGCGCGATAACTTAGCGGCGGTTCAAGGCACAGCCATCTATCACTACAAAGACCCCACAGATACCAGCAGGGGCTACTACCCCCTTGCGTGTCTGTCAACCACCGTTCATCCTGGTACTGCCTGGACCCTAGCCAATTCCTCGTTTTTTCTCAGCTGCTCCCAGCACCACCGCCACCGCCGCTGACTTTTTCACGGGTCAAGGTACCAACGGGTGGGAATATTCCCCTCCCCCGGAGAGTGTGTTTGCCAGTGGTACCCCGATGTGGAAGGCACTCACCAACCTGGCTCGGTTTGCAGGTGACACCAATGGAGCCTTCCCTCCCCTGCAAGAAACTGCAACCACCGCAACCGTGCCAGTCCACCCTGACCCTGCCATTACCGCTTGGGGCAACTTCTCTGAACTACGGCGGGTGATTGACAGTGGAGTTGCCTACGCCAACCTGAGCATTGCTGACAAATCGACCCTGCACTCAGCAGCCTGTACCTTAGGAATGCTGGCCTTTAACATAGATGCCCGGATCGATGCTGATCCAACCTATGTTAACCCTGGCTCTCAAAGTGTTAAAAAAAGCCGGGATGGCACCCCCACCACCTACGGCACCAGCGTCCCCTATTATCGGTCGCTCTACTATATTTTCCCCTCAACCGCCCACGCGGAAGATCGTACCAACACTCTGGGCTACCCCACCATTGCCTCCATCAACAGTGCCGGTTTAGCCAATACCTCTTACTACCAGGCCATTAGTGATTCAGAGCTAAATACCATCGCTGGGCAGGTTGCCCCCAGAACCCTTGCGAATTGGACCTTACCGAAAACCTCTGGCACCACCTGCCCCAACAACGCCAGTACGGTGAACTGTAGCAACTTTAACTTGATCAATGTCGGGGGTACGCGCAGCACCCCCGGTACTCCCACCACAGCCCCCACCGTTACCGGGGGAACCTTCTACAGAATTCCCCTCAAAGATACGGTGGTATTCAATGGTCGGGAACAAATGGCCGTGCGGGTGCTGAATTTCGATCTGGGTCTGTTGCGGCAGAACAAACCCACAGGTAGTAGTGACACCTGGTTGCCTAGTAGTGGGTTGGTCTTCGCCTTCCGAGAGGATGCCGCCAGGGAAGATTCCATTGCAAGACCACAGCTGTCTAATTGGAGTACCTACCTGTCTGCCTGGAATACGGCCTTCGCCAACCCCAGCAGCTTGACGAACATTATGAACACCAATGTGGTGTCCACAGATCCACGTCTGGGGGCGATCGGGCAAGATCCACCTGTCTATAAACCAACCGCTAACAGCAGCGATCGCGGCATTAGCCCGAAGCCGATTGACTACTTCCCCGATCCAGCGCGCAAACCCTATGGTTTCCGTCTGATCCAGGGAGAAATCCTGAAGCGAGTTGGAATTTCAGATGGCGACAATATCTACGGCATTACCTTTGTCTCTGATAACCCTACCTATGTTCAGGGCAACTTTAATTTCCACAGCACCAATGGTGCCGCCAATGATATTGAGGAGTTCAATTCTCCGTTTCTGCTCGCAGATTATAGTAACTTCTACACCCGTGGGGATGTGGCATCGAAGATTAACAACGCCTTTGCCCGTTCCACCTCTGACACCTGGCGACCCGCAGAGCTACTGGCCGATGGGATCACGCTGCTGTCGTCAAACTTCTGTGATGGCAGTCTTGAAGATTTAATTCGCCAGGATGGAGATTTGACCAACGACACCGCAAACATTACCCCAGGAAGTGGGATTTTGACCGATAGCGCGGTGCGAGATAACCACTATGGCTGCAACACCAGTGTTGACAACACTTCTTACATCAATCAGAACCTCATTCATGCCAATGGTCTCAACTGGCCGTCTACGACCGTAGCAAATCTCACCTGGCAGCGGGAGGCAGCACTGGGTGGTTCTGGAGCAGGTGATGACCCCCGTGCGATTTACCGCCCAGGGCAACCCTGTTGTTGATACGGGGGCTACCACTTGGTCAAATACCGCTGGCACAATTCGACGGCTAAATATTGATCGGACTAGTGCGACTACCATATCAGGAAGTGATATTTGGCCTGCCAATACAACTCAAGCCACCACGCCTGCCCAAGATGCAAATAGACGTGGTGTTGGCACTGATGCTGATGGTCTGCCCAACTGCGCTGACCCGACCAACTATATCCTGGGTGTGTTTCGCCCCACCTATGACACGATTCCGCCGACCCCAACGACAACGCCGCCCAACTATACCCGCAGCTACAGCGGCTTTATCCCTTATAGAGCGGATACGGGAACCACAGTTGTTGCAGGTAACCCTCTGATTCCCTATACCGAAGGTGCAGAACCTGGAGCCGTTTTCTGTGGCTGCTGGTAGTAATACGGCTAATACCACTAGCACTGTGGGAACGCTGGCTGTTACAAGTAAGGCTTTTAAAACCGAAGGGGTGTGTTTCCGCGTCAATGCCAGTGGTCAGATGCGATTCGACAACGGGACTGACACGACCACCTATAACATTGCTGTTGAAACTGCCACCGAGACGAAGGCTCTAGATGGTAGTAACTTGGGAACCCCAGTGCGGGTGGTGCTGCTGGATGAACTCACCCACCGTCCGATTCCAGTTCCAGGGATAGAAAGCTTTAACGTGGGTTCCTCAACTCGGCGTGGCAGTCAGTTGATCAACTCTACAGGTACACGGGTGAATGCCATTGTCATTAGTGGCCTCATCCCCCCACGACCCAACGCCAGTAATGGCGGGTTGCACAACTTCCCCCGCTTTCTAGAAAACTGGTCTGGTGTCGATTTGTTTATTTCCGGTGCGTTGATTCAACTCAACTACAGTAGCTCTGCCAATGGTCCCTTTGACCAAGACGCTTGGGAGCCACCCACAGCAGCTTCCACAGGTCTCTGTTCCGGGGGCATCTGTTTTGGCTATTACTCGCCACCCAATCGGCGTTGGGGCTATGACGTGGGTCTGCAATATTCGGCGGCGAGTCCCGTTACCAAGCGGATGGCAGAACTCACAAAAAGTCGAGATGAGTTTTACCGCGAATTGGATGCCACCGACCCCTATATTTGCAAACTCCGCGCTGTTACCACCAAACCTTGTTAGTTAATCCTTGGATATCGAGGAATCACAATGCAACGAATACCTTCCCGACGGTCAGAGGCTGGCTTCACCCTCATTGAGGCGTTAATTGCAACGTTTATTTTAGGAATTGTTGGCCTGACCCTGTTCCCAGCCATTGCCATGACCGTGATGACTCGAGGTCAGAATCAGAAGGCAGAGCTAGCTTTGCAAGTGGCTCAGGGCGAAGTGAATCGGATTCGTTTGCTAGTGGAACGGGGAGATTTAACCTATTCAGAGTTAAATCCTCAGCTACCGCCCATCGCCTCTCAAACAACCCCCCAGAGTGTACCCGCCCCCTCTGGAACTACCTCGACGTTAACCTACTTAGACACAACCTGCCTCCCTGCCTCAACATCCACCAGTTGGTGCATGGTGAAGCACCCCGTCAGTGGGGATATTGTTTTGGGCATTCAGACGTTTCGAGTGAATACGGTAACAGACAGTGTCACCAGTCTGCCAATGTCGATGAGCATTGGGGTACGAGTTTATGACATCAATGCCCTGAAAGCAGGTACCTTAGAATCTCCCCCCGTGGCCAATGCGACCTTAGGTTTATCCACCAATCAGAGCCGGATCGAACCTGGTTCAGGAGGGCGGCGGCCTCTGATCACGTTATACGCCCCCATCGTTCGCAGTGATTTTCCGGGTAATAACGACACCTTATCTCCCAGATATTCTTCTTTGAAAAACTACTGTGATCTTGAAAAACAGAGACTAGGGCTGACCTTTACTTGTCCAACAAAGTAGCATTGATTTGAGGTTATGAACCATTTAATTACCAGATACCTTGCAGTCTATTGGGGCAGGCTTCGGCGACGAGGCACCCTGGGGTTCACCCTCATAGAACTTTTGGTTGCTGGCTTGGTAGCCGCAATTTTGACTGGGGCAATGCTCTCAATGGTGGTGGAGTTGATGCAAAATGATCGGCGGGATTTTGCCCGTACCGAAGTTCAGCGAGAAATGGCTCAAGCTCTCGATTTTATTGCCTCTGATCTGCGGCAAGCGATTTATATCTACGAACCAGGGTGTGTGAATGCCACAGCCTCTGCTACCAACTGCCCAAGCCGTAGCATTGTAGTCGGAGCCACCACCAATTATCTGGCTTCTTTAGCCTCGACCATCAACCTACCCAGCTCGGGTGCCGCTAAAGTGATTCCGGTCGTGGCTTTTTGGAAACTGGATAAAGTCCCCTATGTGGATAGCCCCACTGGCGATGAGAATCTGCCCACCACGGCTCAATGTACAGCCTTTGCCCCCAACCCCGCCACAGCCACAACGGCCCAGAATCTTCAGCGGTCTGAATGTGAAGCCCTCAGAATTGTCCAAAATGCCTACACCTTAGTGGTCTATGCCTTGGTGCCAGATAATTCCACCACAGACCCCTCTAGGCTCTGGGAGGGGCCAGCCTTTCTGCGTCGCTATCAGTTGCAGCAATATCCGTCTGGTGGTGTGGCAACCCTCACCAAAAATTACACCACCGACCCTGATTCCAGCTTTAGAAAGTGGCCTTGTTCTGAAAGCGGCGGCACTATCACCTGTGAATCATTGGCAATGGAATCGCCCATTACCGTGGTTGACTATGTTGACTACGATATTGCGACGGCACCTGTCACCTGTGCAACCAGTTATACCCTAAGTGGTCAGCAGTTTGCAGATGCATCAGCACTGATCAATAGCAATTTCTATGCCTGTGTCAGAAGTCCTGTAGAAGACAGGAATATTGGTCTGGTTCAGGATGCCATCCTATACCTGCGGGGGAATGCCTTGACACGGGCTAATTTTTCTCAAGCCAGTACGGCCCAACAACCGCTTTACAAACCCAGTGTGCAAACCCAAGCCCAAGCTCGCAGTGTCTTTCAACGAACCCCACCTAATTAAGTGTGGATAACTCAGTGGATAACTCATTTTTTAGCTGTTATGAAAAACTCTACTTCGGGATACACCTTAACTGAGATTATGATCACGCTAGTTGTGATGGGTGTTTTGTCTGCCCTAGTCACGCCTAGTCTATTTGCCCTGCTCACACGGCAGCAGCTAAATAGTGCCCAAGCCAATGCCTTAAATGTAATCAGGCAAGCGCAATCAACGGCCAAGCAGAGTTCACAAAAGGTACAAGCTTGTTTTCGCACCAGTAGTACCAATGGGGTTGAGTACCAGGTACAAACCGTTGCCCAACCAGAGGTTGCTGCGAATAACTGCATGGGCGCTTGGCAGACCCTGGTTACAGGGGGGACTAACATTCAGGTCGATGCCACCAATAGCTCTATGACCCTGCGAAATAGCTATCGGAGTATTCGCTTTCAAGACGATGGTTGGGTAGATGGCTCAATGGGGAGAATTACCTTCATCCCCAAAACTAGAACCATGCCTAGGCGTTGTGTTTGGGTTTCAACCCTGATCGGCACCATGCGAACGGCTGGCGACGATGGCTCCTCTGATGCCAATTGCACCTAATGGAACCACGCAAACTGGGGACGACGGATATTTTGATCACTCCCATCTTGATGGGAACTTGGCAGGCTGGAAAACGGGGGTGGGTTGGGATTGAAGACTCAGAGACGGTGCAGGCCATTCGCACCGCTTTTGATTGCGGCATTACCACCATTGATACAGCTGAGGTTTATGGCGAGGGTCACTCTGAGCAGATGGTGGCAGCAGCACTTTCAACAGTCCGCAATCAGGTCGTTTATGCCACCAAGGTATTTCCTACCCATTTAAAGTTCGATCAGGTCCTTCAAGCCTGCGATCGCTCTCTGAAAAATCTCAAGACCGACTATATCGATCTGTATCAAATTCACTGGCCGACCGGAGCCTTCGGCGCAGAAATCGTTCCTATTTCTGAAACCATGACAGCTCTGAATACCTTGAAGCAACAGGGCAAAATTCGAGCGATCGGGGTCTCTAATTTCTCCTGTGAACAACTGGCGGAAGCGTCACAATATGGGCGAATTGATAGTCTGCAACCCTCCTATTCTTTGTTTTGGCGGCAGGTGGAGCAAGCGTCGGTTGCCTACTGCGTTGAACACCAAATTTCCATTCTGGCGTATTCTTCCTTGGCTCAGGGGTTATTGACCGGGCGCTTTGGGCGAGGGCATCAATTTCCTCCTGAAGATAACCGGGCGGCGAACAAACTTTTCCAGGGCGAGAATATGGAACGGGCGCAACAAGCCCTGGAAAAATTGCGTCCGATTGCCCAGCGCCATCACACAACTCTGGGAAATTTAGCGCTGGCCTGGTTAATTGCCCAGCCCCAAACCCAGGCGATTGTGGGTGCCAGGGCAGCGGATCAAGTGCGAGAAAATGCTCTGGCAGTAACCGTAGATTTAAATGCGGAAGACTTAGCAGCCATTGATGCCATTGGGCGGCTAGTCACCGATCCCCTGGACGATAACCCAGTGAAGTGAAGTAGGTAAGGCCCAAGGGCGCTATAGCAACCGCAGCTGTCCTTGGGGTTCTGAGTCGGAGCTTGTTGCTAGGGTTGGGCTAACGGTAACCGATGCCACCTCGGGTTTGTCGTCGATGCTGGCATCCGTCAATAGATGCTGAGCTGCTTCCAGGAGATCGGTAGCAATATCTTGTAAATCTTCACGACTTGCTAAATAAGTCTTCAGGGCTTCTAGGGGGTCGAGGCTGCTGTCAGCTCCGAGTTCAGGCAGTCGCGATCGCGCCAGTTGACTGATCAATTCCGGTTGGATCGTGTAACTGTGCGCCGAACTTAGCGCTTGATGGAGCAGTGCTGTGTCCACTTGATCCAACTGCTCAGTGCGAAGGCGATAGATTAGCCGCACCACTGCGGATTCAATTTGGTCGGGCTTTAAGGCTGCCATCAATGCGGCCTGGGGATCGGCAACATCGGAGACATCCACCTCAACGGTGTGGAAGCTGCGGACGGAGAGGGGGCAAAACTCTAACTGGGTCTGCCCCTGCCCTAAATGAATCAGCATAAAGCCCTTATCCTCTTGGGCTTCACTGAAGTCAACCCGCTCAATGCTGCCGGGGTAAACAACGGGGGGCTGCTCACAGAGAATTTGATGCCGGTGGACATGACCTAGGGCCACGTAGTCAAAGCAGGGGCGGGTCAGCAAGGACAGCGGAATTGTAAACCCCTTGCCCACGGCCAGAAAGCGTTCAGCACCATAACGAGCCGTATCTGCCATTAAATGCGCCAGTAGGACGGTGGGAATATCGGGATCAAGCTGCCGAATTTCTCCCTCCAGCGCCACTCGCAGTCGCTCAATCAAGAGCTGGTTGACCTCCCCCAGGGACAGTCCCTCGGTTTCGGGGCGGGTGAGGAGCGTCGAACGGGTTAACCAAGGGAGTGTCATTACCTGCACCGGGCCATGGGAGGTCTGGATGCAATAGGTGTGCAGGCGATCGCCAACCATAAATCCTGGTACCCCTAAGGTGCGATAGATACATAGACTCGCTCCCCCCTGCCCCTGGGAATGCTGATCATGGTTGCCGACGAGCAGGACGGTGGGGATCTGAGCATCTGCAAGGCGACGGAACTGACTGGCAAATGCTTCTTGAACGACGGGGGGAGGGGTGGCATCAGGGAAGGCATCGCCCCCAAACAACACCAGATCAACAGGCTCGGCAATGGCGCGATCGATGCACTGTCCCAAGGTGGCGACAAAATCCTCTAGGCGAGTATTCAGCCCTGTGGCAGGGTTGATGCGCCCGTGGATAAAGCCACTACCCAAGTGAATATCAGAGAGATGCAGGATTTTAATCATGGCAACCGGAGAACAAACCCCTTGGGGGACTTGACAGATAAATTGGCTAGGTACCCGGTTTCAAGGCCCAAGCTAAAAAGCGCTCCGTATAGTAAAGAGCCAACTGATTACTGGGACCATTAAACACCGCATCAAAGGCATGTTCGGCCCAGGGTATTTCTAGGAATACCGTGGTGTTGCCCGCTGCCTGCAATTCCTCTGATAAGTGTTGACCAAATCTCGCCTCGACGACATGATCGTGCCCCCCGTAAACCAGCAATGTGGGCGGTAACTGGGATCTAACCCAATGGATGGGGGAAGCCTGCTGGAACGCTAGGGGAAATTCTGGAGGCGATCCGCCGATGAATGTTCGGAGGATGGCTTGGGCTCCCATGGGATCAGGTTTGGGCAGATCGTAGTATCCTTTGGCCAGATCTACGGGGCCATAGTAACTCACCACTGCCTGTACGGGGAAAGTCGAGGGCTGATAAGCGGCCAGCATCGCTAGGTGGGCTCCGGCAGACCAACCCATGAGGGCGAGGCGCTGGGTATCAATTTCGAGGGCGATCGCGTGGTCATGGATAAATCCCAGCGCCGCCTGAATATCCTCTAACTGAGCCGGAAAATGAAATCTGGGAGCATGTCGGTAGGAAACCGCGACCACGGTGTAGCCTTGATTTGCCATGTAACGGCTAAACGGCTGATTCTGGCTGGGACTGCCCCGCTGCCATGCGCCCCCGTAGATAACGACAATGGCCGGATAGAGACCCACGTCATCGGGATGGTAAACATCCAGTTTTAAGGGCTGGTGATCGGGGGCTGCAAACTCTATGCCCAGGGTCTCTCGCCCGGTTGGTATGGCAATGCCAGTGAAGGCTGTTTGGAACTGAAACGGCTGCGATCGCAGCTTGGACACCACCTGGTGAGGAATTTTCCAGGCATAGTCAGCCCCCAGCGATCGCTGCATTACCAGGTTGGCATGGTCAATCACCCCAGGTAGTTGCACCAAGGGGACAGCACTCCAGATCACCGCCACCAGACTCAACCCCAAACTCAGACGTAGCCATCCCATCTGTTGCCAGCCTAACAGCTGACATCCTAGGAACGACAGCACCATGACCAACAGATTCAGCCCCAGCAACCAGGGACTCAACTCTGGGGCACCCACGGCCAAGGGGAGGAGCCACTCGGTGGGTGCTGGGATCACAATCCAAAGGCTGAGCAGGAACCCGAAGACAGCCAGCAAACAGAGGCAGAGAGCAACACTCGTGGGCAGTAAGTTCATCAGGGGAAAATTTGCAGGTTACGGCAGCCAGGGGTACTGGCGGAAATTAGGAGGACGTTTTTCCAGAAAGGCTTGTTTGCCCTCCGATCCCTCTGCGGTCATGTAGTAGAGCAGGGTGGCGTTGCCGGCCAGTTCCTGTAACCCAGCTTGGCCATCACAGTCAGCATTGAAGGCTGATTTGAGACAACGAATGGCGATCGGGCTTTTGTCGAGGATCTCCCGTGCCCACTGTACCCCTTCCGCCTCTAACTGCTCCACGGCTACGATGCAGTTGACCAGTCCCATGGCTTCCGCTTCAGCCGCTGTGTACTGGCGACAGAGGTACCAGATTTCTCGGGCTTTCTTTTGACCGACAACCCGTGCGAGGTAGCTGGCTCCAAAGCCCCCATCAAAACTGCCGACCTTAGGACCTGTTTGGCCAAAAATTGCATTTTCTGCGGCGATCGTTAAGTCACAGACTAAATGCAAGACATGCCCACCCCCGGATGGCGTAACCAGCCACTAGGGCAATCACCACCTTCGGCATGGAGCGAATTAGGCGTTGGAGATCCAGGACATTCAATCGCGGCACACCCTCGCGATCCACGTAGCCTGCCTGCCCCCGGACACTCTGATCCCCCCCGGAACAAAAGGCATACTTGCCATCGGTATGGGGGCCAGCGCCCGTGAGTAAGACAACGCCGATGCGACCATCTTCCCGAGCATTGCTAAAGGCATCATAGAGTTCCGTAATCGTTTCGGGTCGGAAG
Organism: Neosynechococcus sphagnicola sy1; assembly: GCF_000775285.1. Classification (NCBI taxonomy): domain Bacteria; kingdom Bacillati; phylum Cyanobacteriota; class Cyanophyceae; order Neosynechococcales; family Neosynechococcaceae; genus Neosynechococcus; species Neosynechococcus sphagnicola. The sequence continues at coordinate 212,662 of NZ_JJML01000017.1, forward strand.
GCATTGCGTTTGTGAGGGCGATTGATCGTAATTTTGGCGATGCCGTCTGCCTTGTGATAAAGAATATCTTCGTAGGTTTTCGCAACCTGCCATGCAACTTCCATAGGAGCCTCTATTTTGAATTTCGCCTAGCGATGGGTCAGATCGGCTAGGGCAGCCGTGCCGCGACGGTCTCCCCCCGTGTTAGGGTGGCGAGAAATTTCGTAGGTGAGAAAATCGTAGGCCATCTCCGTATGGGGAAAAATAGCCCGGGCTTCTGCCAACAGATCCCCCAGTTCTAGGGCATTGCCAGGGGCATAGCGGGGACTGAAATGGGTCATGATTAATTGCTGTACCTGGGCAGCCAATGCCACTTGAGCCGCCATGGTTGAGGTGGAGTGGAGGCGTTGATAGGCTAACGCTGCATCCTGGTGGGCAAAGGTGGCTTCGTGAATCAAAACATCCACCCCCGCAGCCAGTTCTACCGCCTCGTCACAGTAGATGGTATCGGTGCAGTAGGCGAGCTTCCGCCCCACCTGGGTGGGGCCACAAAGATCCCGACCCTGAACTTTACGCCCATCGGGCAAGGTAATTTGTTCTCCGCGCTTGAGTTTGCCGTAGAGGGGACCAAAGGGTATTCCCAGAGCTGCGGCTTGATCAGCGTCAAAATGGCCGGGGCGATCCTTTTCTTCAATCCGGTAACCAAAGGCCGGGACGCGATGTTTTAAGGGGCCACAACGGACTCGAAATTCTTCATCCTCAAAGAGGAGACCCGGTTGAACCGTATGAACCTTGATCGGGTACGAAAAGTGGGTTTGGGAGTAACGGCCACAGGCTCGCAGATAGTCATCCAATCCTGGGGGGCCATAGATATCAATGCGATTGGGGTTGCCCGCCAGACCGCAACTGGCTAAGAGGCCCATCAGCCCAAAGATGTGATCCCCGTGCATGTGGGTAATGAAGATGCGGGTGATCTGACTGATTTTGATCTCACTGTGGAGCACCTGATGTTGGGTGCCTTCTCCACAGTCCAAGAGCCAAACCTCTGCCCGTTGGGGCAATCGCAGGGCAATACTCGAGACATTGCGCGATCGCGTGGGCACCCCTGAACTAGTTCCGAGAAAAGTAATTTGCAAAACTCAGCAACCTACGGCAAAATTCTGGAGTCATTGACATTGCTTCACCTATGGTGACATAGGACGCGAAGGAAGACTGACTGGATTGTAATTTGTGGTTGTATCGCCATGGCTACAAAGCTTTGGGCAATGGTATATCAGGTAGCCTCCTGGAATCGGCGTTTGACAGTTTGAGTATGCTCTCAGCTGCCTGACCAGAGCTATGTGTAGCTATGTGTAAGGATTCGTGACCTTCGTTCAATGTTTTGGCTGTGAGGAGAGGACTTGCTAATCATGTTAACGACTGCCAAACTGAGATCCCATCAGACCTCACCGGGGCAAAAATTTCTCGGGTTTCTCAAGTCTCCATTAATACTAGGACGCCAGAGCTGGCTGACCGCTCTGATCTGGATGTTGGTGGTTCTCCCTGCCCAAGCGGCACTGGAGTTGCGGGTTGCCATTCAAGAGGGGGCTAGCCAGGTAAAAGTGGGTAGTTCCACCCCCGCGATTGTACGGGATAGTGCGGGTAAACCCTTAGGGCAAATTGCTGCCATGGATGCCTTTAATGCCCAACTGTCTGGAGGCATTGTGCGCCTGGAGCGCTGGCAGTCGCGGCGGCTTTGGGTTGAACCGTTCCCAGGGAGGATATGTCTATATTGGCGATCGCTGGTATCGAGGACGAACCTTACTGCTGCCAACGGCTGGGGGCTTAGATGCCATTAACTATGTGGATTTGGAGCAGTACTTATACAGTGTGATCGGAGCTGAGATGGGCATCAACTGGCCCCAGGAAGCCCTGAAGGCTCAGGCCGTGGCTTCTCGATCCTATGCCCTGCAAAAACGCCAAACCGAAGGCAATGCCCTGTTCGATCTCGGTGATACAGTTGCTTGGCAAGTTTATAAAGGGGTGGCCACAGAATCTCCCAGTACCCAAGCGGCGGTGAATGCCACCCAGGGGCAAGTCCTCAGCTATGGAGGCAGAATTATTCAAGCGGTATTCCATTCCTCCTCGGGAGGGCACACCGAAAACGTCGAGGATGTATGGTCTCGCCCCCTGCCCTACCTGCGTGGTGTTCCGGACTATGATCAGGGGTCTCCCGTCTTTCAATGGATGCAAACCTTCTCCCGGGATCAAATCAGCCAACGGATTTCTGGTGTCGGACGCGTGATCTCCGTTACCCCCGCCCGAGTTTCGCCAACGGGACGACTAATTAGTGTGCGCGTCATGGGGGACAGAGGGACACGGGTGATCGATGCGGATGCGGTGCGGAGTGCCCTGGGTTTGAAAAGCACCTGGTTTAAGGTCACCCCCCTATTTGATCCAGTTGCCAGCGCGGGCAGTTTACAGTCTGTACCCAAGGGGTTTCAGATCAATGGCCGGGGTTTCGGCCATGGTCTCGGAATGAGCCAGTGGGGGGCCTATAACCTGTCCAAGCAGGGCTACACCTACCAGCAGATTCTGGCTCACTACTACCAGAACACTCAGCTCGCCCAGATTGATGTCCGTTAACGCAACGATAAATGCGGAACCGGGGACTTGAACCCCGAAGGCATTGCTGCCACTAGAACCTGAATCTAGCGCGTCTACCAATTCCGCCAGTTCCGCAGGTCGCGATTAATACCGCGATCTCTAATAATCTTGCCAAAGGTAGGCTTTGTCAATATTTTTTGCCAGATGATTTTAGCTGAGTGCTTTCAACAGTGCTTGGAGTTTGAGGTGAATTTCAGCCAGTTCTTGATCCGGATCTGACCCCGCGACAATCCCCGCACCGGCATAGAGGCGTGCTTGACAGCCATCTAGGAGCGCTGAACGAATGCCAACGATAAACTCCCCATTGCCATGATGGTCTACCCAACCCAGAGGAGCAGCATAAAGACCCCGCTCAAAGGTTTCATGGCGACGAATTTCCTGGCAGGCAATGTCTCTGGGGGCTCCGGCAACGGCGGGGGTGGGATGCAACTCCGCTAAGATTTCCAGAAGGTGAACATCAGGGGGCACCTGGGCCTGAATTGGGGTGCGCAGATGCTGAATGTTTGGCAATTGCAGCAGGCAAGGTTGCAGCGTTGAGCAGTGGGGGATTAACCCAAGGCGTGATAGCCGTTGACGAATGAAATCAATCACAACCTGGTGTTCATGCAGTTCTTTGGTGCTGCGGAGAAGATGATGGGCATACTGGGCATCTTCAAGGGGAGATTTGCCTCTGGGAGCCGAGCCAGCCAGGGCATCGGTGATTAAATTTGCCTGTTGCAGGCTCAGGAGGCGTTCAGGACTGGCACCGATAAAGGTTTGCCCCTGCCCATTACTGGTGGAGAAAATATAGCAATCGCTGTTGAGCTGTCGTAAGTTTTCCAGGGCGTGTCCCCAGTCAATGGGTGTCGGCGCAATCACGTCTAGGGGATGGGACAGGACAATTTTATGGAAGTAATTAGCGGCGATCGCAGAGAGGGCAGAACCCACTGCGGTCTTAAACTGGTGGGCTGGGACTACATCCTGCTGGGCAAAGGACGGCACAGCGATCTTTGCCCAGCGCCCCTCTGGGGATCGATCTGGTGCCGCAGGGATGGCTTGCAGCCGCTGCCATTCTTGCCAGAGATTGGTGGTGAGCAACTGAAGATTACTGTCGGGACTGACCACAAGGTTGGCTACAATCACCGTCTGATCGTGCTGGCAAGCCACCTGCCACCGAGGTAAAAACACCGTTGCCGCCGGAAACACCGGAGCCTGGTGGGAGTGGTGATCAAAAAAGGTGAAACTGCAAAAGAAATGAGGGCCGGCAAAGGGATGATCCAGCGTCCCAGCTTTGATGATGTCAGCCAGGCAGGCTTGGATGAAGTCTTGGGCAAGGTTAAACCGCTGGGGGCCTTCGGTTTTCAGATAGGCGGTAGCATCCATGGCTGCGATCGCCCAACCACTGCCCAGTTCATTGCTCAACCCGAATCCTAGGCCGTCCGCACTGTCGGGATGATGCCTCTTTTCCAGGTAAAACGTGCAGGTGTTGGGGTTGATGGAGCACCTGAAGCACCCCTAGGGGGTCAAGGGTGGGGGTCTCCAGGGAAATACTGACAAGTTGGGTACGGTCTTTCTCAATGGCGATCTGTTTGCAGGCAAAGAGGAACTGATACAGTTCCTGGCAGTTCCGGAAGAGATGGACACCAAAGGGTACAACTGGCATGAAAACAGCGATCAAAAACGGTTGTCTAAACGGAGGAATATCCTGACTTGTACAGTGAAGCGCTGAACCATGACAGCTTGGGAGGTTGCCACAACACAGCACACTTCCTCCATCTAATCACAGGGAGTCTGTTCAGACAGCAGATGCCACTGACTCTAACGTTTTACTAAGATTCCTATGGAACCTTTAAGGCACGAGTTCCGTGTTGAGTTCGTTCACTGCCCGCCGCCGTAACTCCACAGATTGCGATCGCGGCAGCAGGTTAAAGACCCCTCGGAAGGCATCATCCACCTGCTCGAAGGGGATATTCCCTGACGCGTTTAACACCACTGCACCAGCTTGGTTAAACAAGACGGTTTGGGGGACGACCCCTTGATAGTAGTAACCAGGTTCCGTGGGCGTATAGGCAGCTTTGATGGGCATGGCATCGATACTGATGGGGAGTAGATCCGCCACGCGACCATAATAGGCCTGGAGTTGGGAAATAACCGTCGAGTAGGCCTTAGAGTCCCGACTATCATCGGTGTACAACACTAAAAGCGTTGGCTTATCCCCCTGCATCGACTCAGCAAGGGTGACTTTGGGCGGTACCAGGGAACCATTCCCTGCATAAAGGGCAAAAATATTGCCATCAAAGCGATCATCATTCAAACCAGCCTGCACGGGGGAAACGCCGATCCCGAGGCTACTGACCAGCAAAAGCAGTGCCAGCAGCCAACCCCACCCTCGACACGGGGCACGATGCTCAGTGAACGGTGTAGCTATAGAACAGCGGCCCTCCCCCCSTGGCACTGACGGCTGGGTTCGCCATGAGAGCAAGTTGACAACAGTGTTCAGCAACCAAGAGAGGAAAAACATCATGGGGGGTATCAACCGGGTGGAAAACGAGGAACCAATCGCAGGCTCAGCCTTAATAATAGCTGCCCGTCTTACGGTGTTGAATAGCTGTAACACCTGTTCCATCCAGAACCTTACCTTGATTGACGATGGCATAGAGTAACCAGTGATCCCCACATTCCATGCGATTTTGGATCGTACATTCCAGGTAAGCTAGGGCATCGCTGAGGATAAAGCAGTCATTACTGGCGGTTTGCACTACCAGACCAGCGAAGCGATCTTCCCCTGGGGCAAAGGGTTTGAGGAAGTGCCGCCGCAGGGTTTGGCCTTCCTTCAAAATATTTAAAACGAAACGATCCCCTACATGGGCTAGGGGTTCCATGGCCCGATCCTTGGCGATCGCCACCGTCAGTCCGGGGGGGTTAAAGGTGGCCTGGGAGACCCAAGAGGCCAACATGCCACTGGTGACATCACCCCGGCGTGCGGTTACTACACAGAGAGAGCCAATAATTCGCCCTACTGCTTGTTCGGTGCGATCGGCTTGGCCTTCCGTGACCGGTTGGCGGACAAATCGCTGCTTGCGAACCTTCTTGAGCGCCTGGGCAAAATCCGTACCCGCTTCTTCGCACTGCTGGAGCGTCATATCGGTGGGGGTAAACTTAACGCGAATCGGCTCAAACCCAAAGCGATAGCCCGCATCCCGGAGCTTACCTTCGAGGAAATCCACCGCCTCCCCGCTCCAGCCATAGGAGCCAAACACCCCCGCTAGTTTGTTTTTTGAGGTCGAGGAGAGAACGATACCGAGGGCAGTTTGGATTTGGGTGGGAGCGTGGCCGCCCAGGGTGGGGGAACCAATCACAAAGCCGTCACACCGTTCGATGGCACTGGTAATTTCCGCCAGTTCCGCTGCTTCGCAGTTAATCGATTCAACGGCCACGTCTGCCTTGGTAATGCCTTTGGCAATCGCTTGGGCAATGATGGCGGTATTGCCATAGGCCGAGGCGTAGAGCAACACAACATTGAGATCACTGGACTGCTGCTGGGCACACCACTGGCGATAGTCTAAGGTGAGGCGACTGAGGCTGTAGCGCACCAGAGGGCCATGGGCCGGGGCATAGAACTTGGGATTCAGGGGGGCAAATTTATCCAGGGCGGCCTCAACACGGCGCACCTGAGCCGCGTGGAGACAATCAAAGTAAAAGCGGCGGTCTTCATCAAGCTGCTTCCACTGCTCATCCACAATGGCATCGCCGCAGACATGGGCACCGAACAATTTGTCGGTAAATAGAATTCTAGTCGCCGGATCGTAGATACAGAGGGCATCGGGCCACCGGGGGGTGGGGTAGGCAGGAACTGCAACTCATGACCTTTCCCTAGATCCAGCGTCTCTTCGCTCCGCACTCCCCAAATTTTTGATTCGTGTTCCGGCAAAGCAGCCTTGAGGGTAATGGCTCCAGGGCGGGAGCACACCAGCGTCACATGGGGAGCCCATTCTAGCAGGGTCTTGAGGGTAACCATGCGGTTGGGGTTGACATGCCCCAAGAGGATATAGTCTAACTTCTGCCAGTTGAGGTGCTGCTGTAACTCCTCCAGGTAGATGGCGGTGAAGGATTCCCCCGGCGGATCGAAGAGGGCTGTTTTCTCGCTCTGAATCAGGTAGGAGTTGGAGGTGGTTCCTCGCTGAAGGGAGTACTCGATCTCAAACTTTAATCGCTCCCAAGTCCGCGATCGCAGCATCATGGTATCAGCGGCGATGGTCGCAACCTGGACATCACGCGGTTTCGTGTCTGACATGGGACTCAGGTTTCTAAGTGGTCTGGAAAGTCTTGCAGATGACAGTGCCGAAATCGTTCGTAAAGCCCGGATTGTTCCAGCAGCATTTCCACCTGCTCACTGGCAGAACAGAGGTAGAGTTTAGCGCCTGCGAGGGTAACCGCTTTGAGAATCCGCACCATGGTTCCCAGACCCGCACTATCAATAAACGTCACCTTCTGCAGGTCGATGGCGAGGGCCTGTAACTTCTCTCGACTCAAGATATCAGTAATGTCCTTCTCGAAGTACGGCCCTGCGTAGCGATCCAGCTTGGCATTAACTAAGGCATAGATTCTGTACATACCCGATCTCATCGCTAAGGATTGGTTGCTTCCCGAGGAGACTCCTCAGAAATTTAGTAATGATTCCCTACTTTACGATGATGAATGGCAGTTAGGGCATCGGGTTTAGAAACTCGACCCGCCTGAATCGTACTGTAGACAATCCAGTGATCACTGCATTCCATGCGGCTACTGACTTCACATTCCAAATAGGCTAAAGCATCGGCTAGAATCGGACAGCCATTGGTAGCAGCGTAGATTTTAATCCCAGCAAAGCGATCTGCTCCGGGGGAAAACCGCTTTAAGAAATGCTTCATTAGGAGTTGGTAATTACCTTCTTCCAAGACATTGAGCACAAAGCGATCTCCGACATGCATCAAAGACTCAATGGCACGGTCTTTAGCAACGGCAATCGTAACGCCCAAGGGCTTAAAACTGGCCTGAGATACCCAGGAGGCCAACATGGCGCTACTCAGGTCTCCCTTTTGGGCGGTTATGATGTACAGTCCTCCACTCAGTCGTCCCAGGGCTTTATCGAGGTCGGTATCCAGGGCTTTCATCTGCTTGACGGTGCGATCGCGGGTGAGCCACTGCCCCAGATCGGTGCCAGCTTCTTCACACAACTGGTAGGTGGCCTCCGAGGGGACTTCCTTGAGCAGAATTGGCGGAAATGCCTCTGTCACCCCCATTTCTTGTAAACGGTTACGCAAGGGATACACCGATTCATCATCCCCACCCCCAACTTCAAACAGACCCACGGCCTGCTTACTGGAGGTTGACACCAAAACAGTGCTTAAGGCAGTACTAGCAGTTGCAGCAGCGGTTCCTGACTGCGGGGGCATGCCAATCACGACGCCTGCCGCCTCGCTCATCAGTTCCCGAACCTCTTGGGGATCAGCTGTCCGCAGATCCATCATCTCCACCGCAACTCCAGTTTTGGTGATTCCGTGGGCGATCGCCTGGGAGAGGCGGTCACTATACCCATAGTCGGACATATAAAAGACGGCGACGGTGGTTTCCCCTTTGGTTTGAGCTTGACTCCAGGCTCGATAGCGCCCCGTCAGTTCCCCAACATTGTGGCGCAACAGAGGACCATGCCCGGTGGCAATCGTCTCAATGTCAGGTAGTTCTGCCATGCGCTTCATCGCTGACAGCACAGAGCGGGCATTGGGTGCCATCAGACAGTCATAGTAGTAACGAAAATCTTCGGCAATCAGATCGAGGTCTTCATCAAAGACAGAATCGTCACAAAAGTGCAGGCCAAAGGCATCACAGGTGAAGAGAATCTGGGTTTTGGCATCGTAGGTAAAAATGGTATCCGGCCAGTGGAGATTGGGGGCGATGACAAACTCTAGTTCGTGTCCCTGTCCTAGATCTAGGCGATCTCCATTTTTGACAATCTGACGAGCAAAGGGCTGGTGGATGAGGTTTTCGAGAAACTGGATCGCCACTTTAGAGGCGACCACCGTAGCCTGAGGAGCCAGAGCCAAAATATCGCTGACTAACCCACTGTGATCAGGCTCGGTATGACTGATGATCAAATAATCAATCCGTTGGGGGTCAACCTGCTGGGCCAGGATTTCCAGATACAGATCTTGAAACTTGCGATGGGAGGTATCCACGAGGGCAATTTTGTCCCCCTGGATCAAGAAGGAGTTGTAGGTGGTGCCATTTTGCAGGCCAAATTCAATATCAAAGCGATCACGATCCCAGTCGAGCGATCGCAGTGCCAATGTCTCGGGTGCAATTTCGACCGTCTGTACTGCCAATCGACCCAGCTTCGGCGCTGTTGAACTTGCCTTAACACCACCAGCAGTTACAACCATCAGCGACCCCCTTCCCAAAATGTTATGGAATATTGATCTCTACTCCTATTATTGACCGTAATCTGCGCAACTTGTAAAGTTTTAATAAGTAAAGTTACCTATCAAGAAAACCTATAGATTTGGCAAGACGAAGCTCCCTCGCTGGCCACTATCAGTGCTGACAGCCTTTGCTGAGTGAGCAGAAACTGCGGCGGTCGGAGCCAAACTTGTTAGCAGAGAGCTATCTTGACGGCAGCTAGGTAAGGATCTGAAACATCCTGTCAACCGGATGGGATTCAGAACTAATCCCACAGTCTAAGGATATCGGCATCCGTGCCGCATCCTATGTCGATCCAGTTGATTGATCCGTTGCACAGGACAAACCTCCATGAAATCTCTGCTGATTTTTGCGATCGCGGCGCTGGCGGAAATTTCCGGTTGCTACACTTTTTGGCGATGGCTGCGCCTAGGCAATAGTGTGCTTTGGCTGCTGCCAGGATTGATAGCTCTCGTCATCTTTGCTACGGCGCTTACCTATACAGAAACCACCCAGGCAGGCCGAGCCTATGCTGCCTATGGCGGAGTTTACATTCTGATGTCAACCTTATGGTTGTGGCTGATTGAAGGGACTCAACCGGATCAGGGAGACTGGCTCGGCGTAGGGCTGTGTTTGATGGGAACAGCGGTAATTCTTCTCAGCCCCCACCGAGGGACGGGGAGATTTTAGTCACCGTCAGCCTGCAAAAGCTAGATCAGCAGTCAAGGGTTTGACACAGGACAGATGTCTCAGCTAATGCTCCGGTTCAGCGACGGTGCGTAGCAGCTGGTTATGATACCGATCCATATTGATTTGGATGATTAAACTCACGCTTTTTGCCCTGAAAGGAGTCGAAGAGTGCCCGATGACTGCGGAGTCCGTATTCATCTTCGCGGATCTCATAAGAGCGAACCCACTCGATCAGATTCTCCAAATTCTCGTCTTGTTCGCGACTGGAGGGAAACTTCTCCGGTTCCCAGGGCCTCGCGCGGCACTGTGCTATGCATGCCTCAACCCCAGGGTTAAGAAAGATGAGCTCCTCACAATACGGCAATACTGGCTCAACAATATCTGCGTAACAGCCTTCAATTATCCAGCTTTCATTATTTGCAATAAAACGCTTCACATCAGCGAGACTGTCTTGCAAAGAGCGTCTTTCCGTGCCGCATTGAAACGCCACTTCATCCAGCGACAAGCGTGCAGCGAGTTGCTTTGCCATGAGTTTCTTGGCCAGGGTACTTTTGCCTGATCCAGCGTTTCCAAGAAGAATAACTTTCATTGCCGTCCCGTCTCTTCGGTATCACTAGGTTATAGGCAAAAGTGTTGAATCTTGATGGTAAAGTTTTACCATTTGGCCTTTGGAGCGCTTTTAAAGCCTCGCTTATTGAGAGCAGACGCATTAAGTGGCTTGATTGGCACCTAACGTAAAACACATAATCAACAAAAGCGACCCAATTTCTTAGCCTTAAGCTAACGTTCAACCCTCCTAGGTTAAACAGTTTTCTCCCAATTTTTCTATGGAAGCCAGGACCAAATCTCAACCTGTACAAAACGAATAATTGGGCGAGTAAAGGCAATGATAAGTGGCATTTGTCTTCCTTCGATCTTTGCATAACCTGACATTCCTGCTTTGATTAACTGCTTAGAATTCGGAATTTCAATAATTACTCCAACAAATCGCTCCGGAGTGATAGCAGGAGACTCTGATGTTGTTGAAGTAACAGAAGATGTGGATGAATTGGTAGAGCTTGAAGAAGCGGTAGGCTCAATGGAAATAACTTTCCCTGTAATGGGCTTATCTGAATATGCAAGTAACTTTATCTCCACAGAGCCACCGATATCAAATTCTCCAATGTTATATTCTGGAACATTAATCTCGCCTCGAATATTGCGATTATCTTCGGCGACTGCGAAGGTTTCTCCCTTTTTGAGATAACTGCCAATTTTTTGATCTAGGTAGGGTGTATCAAGATAACCAGTAAAGGGCATTAAAAAGGTTGTCTGTTTTTCTTGCTCCTGATAGTATTTCAATTCTTGTCTTAACTTTTGTAATTCAGCTCGGGCTGCTTCAGTCTCGTGACGGGCTGCTTCAATTTCATCGGGATAGGGTCCGGCCATCACCTTTGCTAAATTAGCTTGAGATTCTGCTAAAGCCTGTTGCTTAACTAAAACATCTTGTTGATCCTGTAACATCTTCTGTTGCTTTTCATCAGCATTATCTTGATCAGTCTGTGCCTTGCTCTCTGCATTTTCATAGACTTGTAACGAAGTGGCCCCTTGGTCATACAACTCTTTAAAACGATTCGCTTCTCGAACACTAAAGATGGCCTTATTCTTTTCAGTTTGAAACTTAGCTCGAGTCACCTCCACCATTTGACGAGCAGCCTCAACTTGCTGCTTTATATTCGCAACTTGCTCTTGAGCGATTGCGACATCTTCAGGTCTTGGAGTATTTAATAGTTTATTGAGTTTTGACTGTTTTGCAGCCAAGTCTGATTGCTGAGCTTTAATGGCTTCCTGGGTTGTTTGAATTTTGCTCTCAAGATCCAGGGCTTTCATGGTAGCAATCACTGTGCCAGCTTTAATCAGCACACCATCTCCACCCTTGAAGAAGACTTGGGAAATTTGACCGTCCCACTGGGCCTGGATCAATTGTTGGGTAGGAGGTAGAAGCTCGACTACCCCTCCTGGACGGGACTGATAAGGGTACAAAAACAGTACAGTGATGCCAGCTAATATCAAAAGTGTTTTCCATTTTTTTGCTAGAAAGTTAGTCAGCTTCTCTTTACCAGGAAGTTTCATCACTGACGCTAATCCTCCTCTTTTATCCGGCGCAGAAAATTGAACTAATTCTTCGGAATTTTTCTGAGCGGATTGCGATTTAATTGAGGATTGGCGATCTTCCAGAACTGTTCTAAAAGCAGTATTCAACCACCAACGGAACGTTATAATAAAAGGAATTGAAACTAGAACTACAACAGCCCCTTGGCTCAGAATGCCAGGAGTTATATCCTTGACCATTTCGTGTGCAACTTTAAATGCCAAATATCCCCAGGAAATAATCATTAATAGGGGGAATATTTGAAGTTGCAGCTTTTTCCAAAGGCTTAGCTGTTTAGGAAGGGCTCGTCGGCTAACCATCATGTCCCACACAAGCCGGTTTTGCTTAATTAAGGTCGGCGACAGGCGGAAGTATGAAATAATCCAGCCATAGCCATCAGATGGCCAGAGAGGGCTACTGTCAAAGAGGAAGTCAAGTAAGCCCATGTATGCTAGCGACAGAGCCCAAACCTTCAGAGAGGTGGGTGCTCCAAAATTTGAGTACCATAGAAAGATTCCAAAGCTAAATAGGAACATCCGGACTGCAATTGGTGTTGCAAATGCCCACAATTGCTGATCACGATTCTTCAATTTATATACTGACTGCCTATCAATATAAAATCGCGGCATAATTCCAAATGCCAACTTTACGCCTAATTCTTTAACTTCACCTCCATAATAAGTAACAATGACTCCTTGAGAAAACTTGCTTGTCATATTGACAAATGCCATATTTAATAAATGCAAAGTTATCCAAGGCAATGGGGCTAAATATTGTTGTATGCTCAAAGAAACCAATAATTTGTTGTTGAAAAATGTATAAATAGCAATCAATGAGCAAGGAACCAAGCTCCACGCCAATATAATAAAGCCATACCTAAAAGGCTTGAGAATTCCTAATGCAAAACTGAGAAATGGATGTGGATTTGGCAGAAACCATTTAAGGTTATTGCTTTTCTTGGCAATTAATTTTTCAGGACTGACAGCTAGTTTATGACTACTATTATTAGATTCTAATAACCTACTTTCTACAGGTGGTATCTGGTGATCATTCGTGAATGTTGAGCGATGAGTATTGTTTGATATTGACGGGGAGATAACATGATTATTCTCAGACGATGTCAGGAGGCCAAATGAATTAATTTGATCGAAGAAATTAATTAAATCTTCTTCGGAAAGTGATAAGTTAAAGCGGCGATAAAATTCTTTGGAAATTCCTGATTGCGAAGATTTTCCATCAATTGCTTCACACAAAAAATACTCTTCTTCGCCAAACTCAAATACCTCATTGGTTAATGGATCTTTAACCAAATAGAGTGGGGTATGACCATCTTTTTGTATGGTTTTTGTGATTACAAGATCTTCGCGAAATTTGTTATATAGCATCTGACGCATGCAAGATATTAAAAAATGGCTAGGAGGGTATGATAGCCCGCAAGATTCAGAGGTTAATACTTAGATGCTTAAAATACAAGTTATAAACTCTAAAGAGCTTATCGATTTTCACCTAGATAAAATCTATAGACTCAGATCCTGAGGAAGTACAGCCTCCCTAAAATTCTTCTCCAGACACTCACTAAAGCTTCTTTAGTACTACAAGATTTAGATTAGGCATAATCCTTCTTGATTCCATTCTCAACAAAAGGTCTGAATTTATTACTCTTGAGTTGAAGTATGCCTGGGTTCTGCTTCTATCTTGTTGCATGTTACCTTCCTAGAATACTGGGGTTGTCAAGCGTTGAGATAGCGTTATTACTCTCTTAGTATAAGATTAAACAAGAGATCTGTAGCTGATTCCAGAATTGGTCATGCAAGACAGAAGTATGGGAAAAGAGGCTTATTAAATAATTAGATTTTGCGAGTTAAACTTCAAGGTGTAGCATTTTGAAGTTTTTCATTGAGAGAATTCTAGCGTTACCATGATGTGTATTAAAACGGACGAAACTCTATAGCAATCCTAAATAAGTCGCAAACTAAATTAGCCTAAAATCCTCACCCAGAAAGAATCAAAATTTACAACTGACTTAGGACTGGTATATATAAGCAGACTTATTAAATCTAGGTGTATAGTTTCATATTTGTTTCCGCCTTTTTTTGTTAGTAACTCATCGCTCCATTGATCGATTAAACAGAGGTATGCCATTCCTGTTACAGATACTGCTACTTATCTAAAAAATGTGTTCATAAAATACTAGAACTTCTATCCGCTCCAAACTTAAATATGCGATCTATGCATCTGAATATATATCCTCACACCGTTTCCATTCTAGATGATTAATTTATTGGGAACCCATGGAAAAGTGAAATGTAAGACAATTCAAAACCAGTAGACACGGTGCATTTGACTGCGATGAATCTGCACTTTGCGACTCTGACGAACTGCAACTACCTCCTGCAGCGGTTCCACGCTAACCTAAAACAGCAGGGGGGTCAATTTTTCTCCCCGCTGATTTCGATTTCTAGTTGTGCTGCTATAACTTGATTCCGTCTCCTCGGTGCCCATCTGGATGGATGGTTCCCCCGTCTAGAAATGCCTGGGTTAGGTCAGCTTTCCGTGCTCGGGCGAGATTAGCTCCAGCAAACTGAGTGTCTCTGAGGTTGGCATTCTCTAGGTTGGCTTGGCTGAGATCGGCTGTTTTCAGGTTGGCAGTACTCAGATCTGCACTGTATAGATCGGCTCCATGCAAGTTGGCTCCTGAGAGATCAGCCCCCTGTAAATTGGCATGACGCAGGTTAGCACGGGAGAGATCAGCTCCCTGCAAGTTGGCCTGAGAGAGATTCACTCGATAAAGCTGGGTTGCACTCAGTTGGGCTGACTGGAGGTTTGCCTGAGAGAGATTGGCCTGGTTTAAGTTTGCATAGGGCAAGTAGACCTGAGACAGGTTTGCCGCTTGAAAATTAATACCTGGAAGTTTTGCTTCAAATAGATCGGCGGCATTTAAATCGATGGCATTGAAGTTTCGCCGACCCCTAGCATACTCAGCCAGGAGGTCTGCTGCATTTATCCTCTGCATATTAAACGAAATCTAAATTAATCCGCTGGGATTACCAGCATGGGCTACAAAATCAGTGCTGAAATCAGAGGCAATGCGTATTTATGCTTACCCCTTAATATGAATGTAGAGTCTTGTGAAGAAAAATAAATTTGCTTAAGGTTTTCTTTAGCTTCAATCCGGTGGGGGCTGGGTCGAATCAACTTAGTGCTGAATGAAATTGGGGCCTTGCTTCTTGGGTTTGATGCAGTTGGCTTTCTAGGCTACCCCAGTCTTCCTGCTCAATCCAGGCGATACATTGATCCAGTTGGTTGCGATAGGCGCAAAGAGTATGCAGGAGTTGGTGCCGATTGAAGCGAGCCATCATCACGCCTAGCTCGGGGCTACCGCCGCCCACCCGACTCGTATCTCGAAATCCCGAACTCGCCAGTGCCTGAGCTAGTTTCAGTGTCTTGGTATCGGCGTTGTTGCAGCAGGCAGCAATCAGGCTGGCGCTGACCATGACTGGCAAATGTGAGATCCAGGCAACGGCTTGGTCATGATCAGTGGGCAGGCAGTAGTACAGATGGGCTTGAAGTTGCTGCACCAGTGTGGCAATGGTGGTGATGGCGATTTCCGGCGTGGTGGCGATCGCAGTTAGGACGTAGGGTTTACCCACAAACAAATGGGGCTGGGCAGCCTCTAATCCACTTTCAGCGGTACCTGCCATGGGGTGTCCCCCGACAAAGTTGGGCCACAGAGGGGAGATCGCCTCAACGATCGGGGCTTTGACTGACCCCACATCTGTCAGGATCGTCTCCGGATGCAGATAGGGAACTAACTGACCCACGGTGGGCTCCAGGGCTGCCAGTGGGGTGCAGAGGAACACCACCTCTGCAGCTGTCAACAGAGCCAGATCGGTGCTCGCGGCATCCACCATTCCCAGGGCGATCGCCTGTTCACAGGTGCGTTGATGCCGACTCACCCCCAGAATTTCATGCCCCAAGGGTCGTAGATCCAAGGCCAGTGATCCTCCCATTAATCCCAGACCAACAATGCCTATCCTCATGCTGCTTGCCTGCACCTCATGCCCACTATCATAAATTTTCATTATGGCAGTTAAAATAAAGCAAGGACGCGACTCTCAGTGGCAATAGACCTCTTTCTAAGTCCTGGGAACAGGCACAACCTGTTTATCGCTCATTGTCATTGGTGCCAGAGGTCTTTCTATGTCCGCAGCATTGATCCCATCCTCGATTCCTTGCTTGAATACTCCCACCCTGCACCGACTTGCCAATGGTCTGACCATTATTGCCGAGCAGATTCCGGTGGATGCTGTCAACCTCAGTCTGTGGTTACCCGTGGGTTCAGCCGTAGAGTCAGACACCATCAACGGCATGGCTCACTTTTTAGAACACATGGTGTTTAAGGGCACTCCCCAACTAGTTAGTGGTGAGTTTGAGCGACTGATTGAGGAGCGAGGTGCGGTCACCAATGCTGCCACCAGTCAGGACTATACCCACTACTTCATCACTACAGCTCCCCAAGATTTTGCGGAACTGGCTCCCCTGCAAATGGATGTGGTCTTGAATGCCAGCATTCCAGAGGCAGCCTTTGAGCGAGAACGCTTAGTGGTACTGGAAGAAATTCGTCGTTCTGAAGATAACCCACGGCGGCGGACATTTCAACGAGCCATTGAGACCGCCTTTGAGCGCCTCCCCTACCGGCGTTCGGTGTTGGGTCCCGCCGCCGTCGTTAACCAGTTAACTCCCCAACAGATGCGCACCTTCCACCACACCTGGTATCAGCCCTCAGGGATGACAGCCGTGGCGGTAGGTAACTTACCGGTTGACACCTTAATTCAAACCGTGATCGACGGGGTGCAGCAACCCACCGATGGGGCCAGACTTCACCCTTGTCCCCAGGATCAGCCAGGGGTGGAACCGGCTTTTCGGGAGATTGTGCGTCAGGAATGGGTGGATGATAGCCTGCAACAGGCTCGCTTGGTGATGGTGTGGCGAGTACCAGGGTTGCAGCAACAATCGCAGACCTATGCCCTGGATGTTCTAGCTTCAATTTTGGGACATGGACGCACAGCCCGCCTGATTCAAGATTTGCGGGAGCATCAGCAGTTGGTCTCTAGCATTTCGGCCAGCAATATGAGTCATGTGGCTCAGGGTGTGTTTTATATCGCTGCCCAGTTGCCCACCGAGCATCTGGCAACGGTGGAGACGGCGATCGCGCAACAGATCCGCCGCTTACAAGCAGAATCTGTGAGTACTACCGAGATTAACCGGGTGCGCACCCAGGTGGTAAATCGGTTTGTCTTTGGCAATGAAACCCCCAGCGATCGCGCCAATTTGTATGGTTATTACCATGCCCTGATGGGAGAGTTGGAATCGGCGTTGGATTATCCGGCACAGATTCAGGCACTAACCGCCGCAGACTTACAGACAGCGGCTCAGACCTATTTATCCCCAGATGCCTATGGGGTAGTGATTGTCAGGCCACAGCCTGCTTGAGTCATGGGATTATGTGGACAAGCATTGCGGATCATATTAGTCACACCACTGGGAAACGGTTGGGAACCCTGGTTCCACGATCCGTGGCGGGGGGATGTATTAATCAGACCTACCAATTGGCTGACTCCCATCGCTCCTACTTTGTGAAACTGAACCAAGCGCAGCAGCTGGCGATGTTTGCCGCAGAAGCCCGTGGTCTCCATCAGATCTACCAACAGCAGACGATTCGGGTTCCCCAACCTATCTGTTGGGGAGTGGCGGCTGATTCCAGCTATCTGGTTCTGGAATGGCTGGACTTAGGGGCGGGTAAGCTCCCTGCCTGGGAAGCCATGGGTCGAGCCTTGGCAGCCCTCCACCAGATCCGGGGCAGCGATGCCTTTGGCTGGGAGATTGCCAACACCATTGGCACCACACCCCAGATCAATCTCTGGGACAGCAACTGGGCGGCGTTTTTTAGCCGTCACCGCCTGGGTTATCAATTCCAGCTTGCCCGGAGACGGGGGGGTACAGTTCCCCCAATCTGAAGCGCTTTTGACCGCCCTTCCCAATCTGCTCCATCACCAGCCTCACCCCTCCCTTGTCCACGGGGATCTGTGGTCAGGGAATGCTGCGGTGACGGTGACAGGCGTACCGGTGATGTTTGATCCAGCAACCTATTGGGGCGATCGCGAAGTCGATCTGGCAATGACCGAATTATTTGGCGGCTTCCCCCCAGATTTTTATCGGGGTTACCAGGCTGTTTTTCCTTTAGAGACAGGCTACCAGCACCGGAAGGTGATCTATAACCTTTATCACATTCTCAATCACTTCAATCTGTTTGGGGGGAGCTATGAAGCTCAGGCAAATCGGATGATTGCCCAGATTTTGAGCTAGGCAGGACACATCCCCAAAGGTATCGTGGGCTGATTCCAAGGGTTATACCGCTGGATACAACCATCTTGACGTCGGCAGCCGGGAACCCTTAGAGTCGACAGGCAGCTTGCAACCAAGCCGCTTCATCCGCCGTTAGGGTGGGAGTGAGCTGGGCGACCACGGCGGCATGGTAATCCCCTAGCCATTGCCGCTGCCGCGATTCCAGTTGTTCCAGATCAATCAAGCGTGGCTCAAAGGGAATGAAGGTCAGAGGTTCAAAGCCATACCAGGGTACTGGGGTTGAATGACCAACTGCCTCGACGGTTAGCTCCCGCACCACATAGAGGTTTTCTAAGCGAATACCCCCCCAGCCCGGTTCATAGTAACCCGGCTCAATGCTGTTGATCATCCCTGGCACCAATGGCTCTTGGGCACGTTTGCTAATCCCATTCGGCCCTTCATGAACATTTAAGAAGGCACCGACGCCATGACCCGTACCGTGACCATAATCTAACCCTGCCTGCCAGAGGTCAGCGCGGGTAATTCCATCCAGTTGAATTCCAGTGGTGCCCTTGGGAAAACGCTGCATCGCACAATTGATATGGGCTTTTAGGACTTCGGTGTAGCAGGCAATTTGCCGGGGGGTGGGGTCGCCAATGACCAGGGTTCGGGTATCATCGGTGGTTCCCATCAAGTATTGGGCACCGGAATCCAGCAGTAACCAGCAGCCCGGTTGCAACACCACTTCAGGATCAGGGGTGCCATAGTGAACAATGGAACTATTGGCTCCCACCGCCGAGATCGGGGGAAAGCTCAAGCCTTGAAATTCAGTTTCCTGACGATAAAATTGAGCGATCGCCACCGCGACATCTGCTTCCGTCATCGATTGGCCGGTGATTTGTTGATCGGCTATCCACTTTAAAGTCCGAACTTTAGCCCGACTGGCCTTGAGGTTGGCCTGCTGCATTTGGGCAATTTCAGTGGTGTTTTTACAGGCCTTCATCCCCTCAATGGGGTTGACAGCTTCCACAATTTTCAGCATTACCTGATCCGCCCCAGCCTTAGGGGTAAGCAGTTGGTAAGTGCCCAGGGTAGTTTGCTTCAGATCAACCAGCACCCGGGGAGGTTGAAGTTGGGCTGTCAATTTCTGCAACGTGGCGGGATAGGCTTCATAGGGCAACAGCGTCACTAGGGGTTGCAGAGTCTGGCGCACCTGCTGATCAAGCCGTTGCAGGTTAGTGAACAGAAAGACAGCATCCAGGGTGATTACCGCATAGGCAATCAACACTGGGTTGTAGGGCACATCCCAGCCCCGGAGATTAAACACCCAGGCAATTTGATCCAGCTTCGTGATCGGCAATAAACCCACCTTCGCCTGCTTTAAAGCATCTCGCACCCGCTGAAGTTTAGTGGCGAAGGCCTCCCCAGCGATCGCCGCTGGCAAGGCAAAAACAGGGGACGTATCGTCGGGAGGAACATCAGCGCCCTGATCGGCTCTGACCTGATCCACGAGATTGCCAGGGATGGGTATCAGTTCGACCCCAGTAGGCTCCAACTGCCGTTCCCAGGCGCGAACTTGCTCAACCGATACGGTAAATGGATCAAATCCCATCCCGAAACTCTTCCCCTTCTCCATGGATTCGTAACCCAAGCTTTCCAGGGTTTCTAAGAGGGTTTTATGCCCAGATAACTCCAGCTTGCAAACCTGAATCAGCGTTGGATCAACTTCTAAATCTGCCTGCTGATAGTAGCGAGCATCCACAAATAACCAGGCCTGGTCTGAGCTGATCAAACAATCTCCCGCCGAGCCAGTAAACCCACTGAGCCAAGATCGACGCTGCTTAGAAGTCGGTACATACTCGTTGAGATGTTCGTCGGCGGAGGGGATCAGATACCCCTCTAACCCATGGGCTGCCATCAACGTTCGCAGTCCAGACAACTTAAACTGCACAGATTCCAGATGGACAGGAGGGGTCAAGATGGATGTCATAAAGCGATGCGAGCAACAACGAATACAGAATCACAGCCAGGGAAAGTTCACTGATTCTAACGTGTTTACTTCCGGAGGTTCTATGAGCCGCAAACCCATGTTTTGCTCCAGACACAGGTTGCTCATCTAACTCTTGTAAAATCCCTTACCGGAAAGGTCTCACAGAAGAGGGAACATCATGAATGGGATTAACCTGACCAAGGTGGGTGGTTACAGCACTGGCGTTTTCGATCAGGGAGCAGCAGAAATTTCGGCATTTGACTCTGCATCCGAACGACTCTTTGTCGTCAATGGTGCCGCGGAAGGTATCGATGTGTTGGATCTGAGTGATCCTGCCAACCCTGTTTTCCTCTTCACCATTGATATTGCCGCAGTGACCGCCGGAGGATCACCCAACAGTGTTGCCGTTAAGAATGGAATTGTCGTCGTCGCCGTCGAGAATGCAGATAAAACCCTCCCTGGTACGGTGGAGTTCTTCGACGCTGACTTGGGTGCAACGGATGCTCCGATTCAGTCAGTGACCGTGGGAGCCTTGCCCGATATGCTCACCTTTACCCCTGATGGCACCAAGATTCTCGTTGCCAACGAAGGGGAACCCAATAGCTACGGACAGGCGGACTCGGTTGATCCCGAAGGCTCAGTCAGCATCATTGATATTTCCAGTGGTGTTGCCAGTGCAACCGTAACCACCGCAGCTTTTACGGATTTCAACGACGATCTAGCAACGCTAACAGCTGAGGGCGTTCGCATCTTTGGCCCCGGCGCTACAGTGGCCCAAGATTTGGAGCCGGAGTACATCTCAGTCTCTAGCGATGGTCAAACCGCCTACGTCACCCTTCAGGAAAACAATGCCCTGGGAATTCTAGATCTAACCACCGGGGAGTTCACCGATATTGTTGCCCTCGGTTACAAGGACTATAGCCAACCCGGTAATGGCTTAGATGCCAGCGATAAGGATGGGATTGATATCAGCCCCCAACCGGTTTTGGGTATGTATCAACCCGATGCGATCGCCTCCTATGAGGTAGATGGGCAAACCTACTTGGTCACGGCCAACGAAGGGGATGCTCGAGACTATGTAGGGTTTTCAGAAGAGGAACGGGTGAAAGACCTGACCCTGGATCCCAGCAATCCAGCCACCGGACTTCAGGGAGACAACGATTTGGGACGGCTGAACGTCACCTCCACCCAGGGAGATACGGATGGGGACGGCGACTACGACCAACTCTATAGCTTTGGGGGCCGCTCCTTCTCGATCTGGGATGCCAATGGCAATTTGATTTTTGACAGTGGCGACGATCTGGAAACCCTGACCGCCCTGGCCGATCCGGCGCACTTCAATGCCGACTCCACCAGTAACACCGCTGATAACCGCAGTGATAATAAAGGCCCCGAACCAGAAGGGGTTGCCCTCGGGGAGATCGACGGTCACACCTATGCGTTTATCGGTCAAGAACGGGTCGGTGGCGTAGTCGTTTACGATGTCACAAATCCCCTGGCTCCCACCTACATCACATACATTAACACCCGCGACTTTACCGAAGTCCCCGGTGCGGACAGTGGCGGTGATTTGGGGCCAGAGGGGTTGATCTTTGTTTCAGCGGCAGATAGCTCCAATGGCGTGCCTCTTCTGATTGTTGCCAATGAAATCAGCGGCACTACGGCGATCTTTGAAATCAACAACCTGTTCACGGGCTCTTCCCTTGGCGAAAACGTTTCCACCAGCTCCCTGCAAGATCAGATCAGCCTGGGGGATGGTAACGATACCCTCAATGCTAGTGTCTCGGAGTTGCAACAGGACGATGTGATTGATGCCGGGAATGGCATTGACACCCTGATACTGACGGATGGAGCTACGACCGATAGCGTGATACTGGACTTAACCAGCCCCCTCAACCAATTACAAGGTATTCCCAACACCACAGTCTCTAACTTTGAGTCCTTTGATTTTTCAAGTTTTGCAGGCAGCACAAACTTTACAGGCACCACCGGCAACGACACCTTATTAAGTGGTCAGGGCAATGACACCTTCAATGCAGGCAACGGCAATGACTTCCTCTCAGGGGGCGCAGGCAATGATTGGATCGATGGTGAAGATGGAGATGATTTCCTGACCGATTTCAGTGGCAACGACACCCTATTGGGTGGAGCGGGGAATGATACCATTGATGGCTGGCCTGGGGTTGACTCCCTGGATGGCGGCACTGGTAATGACCTGCTGTCCTTAGATCTCTCCGACCAAGCAACGGCATTGCTGTTTGACGGTACAGTCAACACTCACCTGACCCTGCTCGACGGCACCAGTGCCCAAAACTTTGAAACCTTCAACGTAGTGGGGGGTGCGGGCGATGACACCCTTTTGGGTGGCGGCAACAATGACACGCTGAATGGGGGACTCGGCAATGACTCCGTCCTCGGTGGTGCCGGCGATGACATGCTCAATGATGCCCAATTTGATGCCAGCGATGACACCATAAGCGGCGACGCTGGCAATGACCAGATCAATGGCGGCGCAGGCAATGATGTGCTCGTCGGTGGTGATAATAACGACTTTCTGACGGATTTGAGTGGCAATGATACCCTCAACGGTGATGCCGGAGACGACACCATTGAAAGCTCCACTGGAATTGATGTTCTGGATGGTGGGGATGGCAACGATCTGCTGATTTTGAACCTTTACGACAAAGTAGGTGGGATCTTATTTGATGGTTCGGCCAGCACTCACTTAGCACTAGCGGACGGTACCACCGCAAGCAACTTTGAGGTGTTTAGCGTCGTCGGCGGATCAGGGGATGACACCTTGATAGGTGGTGCGGATAACGACTTCCTGGATGGGGCTGCAGGTCAAGATGTTCTCTCTGGGGGCGCAGGCAATGATTTGATCAATGGTGAAGATGGCGATGATTTCCTGACCGATTTCAGTGGCAACGACACCCTATTGGGCGGGGCGGGGAATGATACCATTGATGGCTGGCCTGGGGTTGACTCCCTGGATGGCGGTTCTGGCAATGACCTGCTGTCCTTAGATCTCTCGGACCAAGCGACGGCATTGCTGTTTGACGGTACAGTCAACACTCACCTGACCCTGCTCGACGGCACCAGTGCCCAAAACTTTGAAA